>NZ_JALQDP010000002.1:0-113841 GCF_023631165.1 Caballeronia sp. AZ1_KS37
GGCGATGAAATCACCCTGCGCGGATGGTGCCAGGGCGAGGGATATCGCGTGGGCTTCGGCGAATGCGCGGGACAGATATTGCCGGCGCGCGGGTGAAACACCGCGGCCGGTCGTTGCGGGTCAGGCTTTCCTGACGAACTCGGTCTTGAGGCTCATCGCGCCGAAGCCCTCGATTTTGCAGTCGATGTCGTGATCGGCGTCGACGAGCCGGATGTTCTTGACCTTGGTGCCCATCTTGACGACGCCACCGCCGCCCTTGAGCTTCAGATCCTTGATGACGGTGACGGTGTCGCCATCGTGAAGAACGTTGCCCGCGGAATCGCGATAGACCTTCGCGGCGGGCTCCGATGCGGTATCTGTCTGCGCGGACCATTCGTGCGCGCATTCGGGACAGATGTACATGCCCGCATCTTCATAGGTGAATGCCGACTGGCATTGCGGACAGGGAGGTAAAGCGCTCATACGTTTCCTTGATGCCTCGTAGCGGAATTGAAGGCCGGAAAAGTATACCGCCGACCTCGCGCCGAACGACACGCTCGAACTCCTAACCGCGCCGCTCCCACCACGCCGCAGCGAGAAACGCGCACGCGGCCGCCGTCAGCACGCCGATGAGCGCATCGGCGCCGACGCGCTGCATCAGCGTGCCCGCGACGATCGGTCCGCCGAAACTCGCGACGCTCCACGAAGCCCCGACAATCGCCGTCGCCGAGACCAGCGACGGTCCGCGAAAGCGTTCGCCGCACGCGACGAGCGACAGCGTGTACACGCTGCCCGCCGCCGCGCCGGTCACGAAGAGCAGCGGCCAGCAGATCCACGGATACGCGATCGCCCAAGGCAAAAGCGGCAGCAGCAGCGCGACGACCACGCCCGCGCCCGCATGCACCTTCGCGCGCCCGATGCGGTCGGCGAGCCAGCCGATCGGGAACTGCATCGTCGTATCGCCGAGCAGGATCGCCGATGCGAACAGCACGCCGATATCCTCGCCGACGCCGTGCGACATCGCGAAAAGCGGCATCAGCGAGAGCGCGAGCGTGTCGAAGAGCGCGAAAAAGCCCGTGCCGATCACGAGCGCGGGCATGCGTGGCAACACGCTGCGCCAGTCGCCGTGCTCGCCTTCTTCCGATGCCAGCGCGTGCGGCGCGCCGCGTATCGATGCGAGCGCGGGCAACGCCAGCAGAAAGATCGCCCCGCAGATGGCAAAGCGCATCGACGGCAAGCCGCCGATCACGCTGACGAGCACCGGGCCCGTCATCTGGAAGAGCGTGAAGTTGGTCGCGTAGATCGCGACGACGCGGCCGCGCGTGGAGTCGTCGGCGAGTTGCGTGACCCATGCTTCGCCGATCGTGAAAAGCAGCATCAGCGCCGCGCCGCACAGAAAACGCAGCACGGCCCACAGCCACAGGTTCACGGTGAACTGCATCGCGATAGTCGAGAACGCCGCGACGATCACCGTGCCGACGATCGTCTCGCGCGCCCCGAAATGCCCCGCGAAGCGGCTCGCCACCGGCGCAACCATGAGCCCGCCGAGCGCCTGCGTCGCCGTCATCGAGCCGACGATGTCCGTGCCATAACCCGATTGCGTCAGCGCGAGCGACGTCAGCGGCAGCGTCGCGCCGAGCCCCAAGGCCGACAACCGCGACGCTCAGAATCAGCGCGAGAAAATCGCGCGAGAGAATGCCTTTCATGCAACGTACCGCCCGAAGGAACTCAGGCGGGTTGTCCGATCGAAAGACGGCGCGCGCGCTTGTCGAGCGTCGCCGAGAGCAGCGTCAGGCCGAACGCGCTCACCGCCATCAGTACGCCGACCCACGGCAGCGACGTGAGCGGTGCGCCCGCGCCGATCACGCAGCCGCCGAGCCACGCGCCCGTCGCGTTGCCGAGATTGAACGCGCCCTGGTTCAACGTCGATGCGAGATTCGGCGCATCGCTCGCGCGGTTCACGATCAGCATTTGCAGCGGCGGCACGATCGCGAAGGCGAGCACGCCCCAGAAGAAGATCGTGATCATCGCGGCGACCGGCTGATGCATCGTGCCGGCGAAGATCGTCAGAACGGCGACGATCGCGAGCAGGAAGGACAGCAGCGAACGCAGCAGCTTCCAGTCCGCGAGCTTGCCGCCGAGCGTGCTGCCGACCGTCAGGCCGAGACCGAACAGCAGCAGCACATACGTGACCGCGTGCGGCGAAAGGCCCGTCACGTCTTCGAGAATCGGCGTGATATACGTGAACACCGAGAAAAGACTGGCCGACGCGAGCACGCTGATGCCGAGCACCATCAGCACTTGCGGGTTCTTGAGCACGTCGAATTCGCGCAGGATGCTGGTTTCCGGCATCGCGATGTGCTTCGGCAGGCACACATGCAGCGCGCCCGCCGCCGCGACGCCGATCAGCGTGACGACCCAGAACGTCGAGCGCCAGCCGGCCGCTTGGCCGAGCGCGGTGCCGAGCGGCACGCCGAGCACGTTGGCGAGCGTGAGGCCGGTGAACATCAGCGCGATGGCCTGCGCGCGGCGGTTCGGCGCGACGAGATCGGCCGCGACCACCGAGCCGATGCCGAAGAACGCGCCGTGACAGAACGCGGTGACGATGCGCGCGCCCATGAGCACCCAGTAGTTCGGCGCGAGCGCGCACAGCAGATTGCCGACGATGAACACGCCGATCAGGCTCATCAGCGCCTTCTTGCGCGGCATCTTCGCGGTGACGACGGCGAGAATCGGCGCGCCGACCGTCACGCCGAGCGCATAGCCGGACACGAGCATGCCCGCCGCCGGAATCGTCACCGCGAGATCGCGCGCGACGTTGGGCAACAGGCCCATGATGACGAATTCCGTCGTGCCGATGCCGAACGCGGCAATGGCGAGAGCGAAAAGAGGCAGAGGCATGGCGGAAGAGAAGGAGATGTCACGTCTGGGCGCATCGTCGGATTGAGCGATGCAGGCGCCGAGGCGGAGTTGAAGGCTCGAATTGTACCGAAACGTCATTTTCGACGCTGGTATAAACCCTTATTCCGATCGGCCGATCCATGCTCCGGCCCGAACGGATATTCTTTCTGACGCGGCAGCGGCGCACGACTCTTGCAAACGCTGCGCCGCCATGCGTCAGATGTTTCCGGTAACACGCTCGCGGCCTCGCATTCCTTGCGCGTCGGGGGCGCCGCGCAGTGTTGGTCGCAGTGTTGGTAAAACGCAGCAACTTTTTGAACGAAAGATGTCACTGACAAAATTCTGTATTCACGCGGCAGCCGCCGGCACGCTGTTCATCGCTACGCTTGCGTTCGCCCAGAGCGACGCCGCCGGGCCCATCGCAACGCAGGCGGGAACGCTGCACTTTCTCCGCGATGAATCCGGCATGGCCGCGGTCATCGACAAAGAGGTATTCGATCGCTTCGACGCGAAGCGCGTCGTCCATTTCGATGAAACTTCCGGCACGAGCGACACCGTCACGCGCATGCTCGTGCAGACCGGTTCGGGCCCGATCTTCTACGATTTCCGCCGCCATCCGCCACTCGTGCAGCGCGCCGGCCAGCGCATGACGGTCAAGCGCGTGTTCTGGCAAGGCGAGGAGGTGGTGATGCAGTCGAATCTCGGCTGGTACCGCTTGCAGCGCGGCAAGCTCACGAAGCTGCAATCGTCGACGAACGTCTATCACTGAGCGGGAACACGCGCTCGCCCGCGATCACGTAGAGCGCTTCGCCGCGCACGCCGCCGTTGACTTCGAAGCCGCCCGTGAACGCGCCGAACGCCGGCAGCACGCCCGCGCGAGGGCCGAAGCGAAAGCACGGCAGACGCGCGCTGTCGACGCGCGTCGCGAGCCGGTACACCGGATGCTCGTGTCCCGCGAGCGCGTAAGCGCCATCGACCGTCTGCGGATGATGGCAAAGCGCCCACGGTCCGAGCGCGTGCGGTTCCTTCACGACATCGACGCCGAACAGCGCGGGCAGCGCGCCCGCGTGCCTGTCGTGATTGCCTTCGACGAGCACGAGCGCGAGTTCGCGATGCTTCGCGCGCCACGCGGCGAGGGCGTCGAGCGTCTCGTCGGCGTGGGATTCGCGCGCGTGCAGCAAGTCGCCGAGAAAGACGATCGATTCCGGCCGATGCGCCGCGACGAGCGCATCGAGCCGCGCGAGGCTCTCGCCGGTCGTGCCGACGGGCACCGGAATGCCGCGCGCGCGGAACACGGCGTCCTTGCCGAAGTGCGCATCGGCGATGAAAAGGCTTCGGGCGTGCGGATCGAACGCCGCGCGATCGGCGGATAGGACGAGCGCATGGCCATTCACATCGATGGTCAAAGCTTCCATTTATGTCTTCGCCGCCTTCTCCAGGTCCGCGAGCATGCGCTCGACGCGATCCGAGAGCTTCTCCGTGCTCACCTTTTCCCGCAAGCGCGCGACGATCAGCGGAAACGCGAACGGCGTGGGCTTCTTCGGCGCATGCAGCGCGAGGCGGCTCGCGCTCATGCGTTCGAGCGCCGCGCGGATGCGGCCGAGTTCGAGTTCCTGCAGCATCACTTCCTGATCGGCCTGCGCAAGCAGCAGATTGCTGCTGTCGTGCTTGCGAAAGACTTCGTAGAACAATCCGCTCGACGCCTGCAATTGCCTCGCGCTTTTCTGCTGTCCCGGATGCCCCTGATAAATCAGCCCCGACACGCGCGCGATTTCGCGAAAACGCCGCGCCGACAATTCGGATGCGTTGAGGCTCGCGAGAATGTCGTGCTCCAGATTCTCCGGGGAAAAAAGCCCTTCCGCGATGAGCGTCTCCCAGTCGAACGGTTTTGCCGACAGCAGTTCGAAGCCGTAATCGTTCATCGAAATCGAAAACGTGCTCGGCTGATCGCGTGCGACGCGCCATCCGATCAGCGATCCCAGGCCAATATGCGCCATGCGCCCCGCAAACGGATAGCAAAAGAAGTGATGACCTTCGCGCGAGCGCACGCGTTCGACGACGAGCACGCCCGGCCCCGGCAGCGCGGACCACTTCGCCTGCAAATCGAGCAGCGGTTTGACGGCGCGCATTTCCGGCTCGTCGTAGATGCCGTCGTTGGCGCGCGCGAGCATCACGAGTGCGGCATCGGCCAGTTCGGACGACAGCGGCATCTTGCTGCCCGCCCATTGCGGCATCGCCCCGCGCGATGAAGTCGCGCGTTTCACATACGCGGTCATGTCGCGCACGCGCACGAGTTCGAGCGCGCGTCCGCCGAAGGTGAAGACATCGCCGGGCTTCAAGCGCGAGATGAACGACTCCTCCATCGCGCCGATGCGCCCGCCCGTCATATAGGCGACGTTGATGGTTGCGTTTGCAACTATCGTCCCGACGTTGTTGCGATGCCTGCGCACGAGGTCTTCGCGCGGCACGCGATACACGCCGTCATCGTCCTTCACTACGCGATGAAAGTCCGGATACGCCGCGAGCGATGCGCCGCCGCGCTCGACGAAAGCGAGCGCCCAGTCGAATTCCCGCTGCGTCAGATCGCGATACGCATACGCGCTCTTCACTTCGTCGAGCATGTCGGCGGGCGTGAAGCCGCCGCCGATCGCCACCGTCACGAGATGCTGGACGAGCACGTCGAGCGGCTTCAACGGCATGTCGCGTCCTTCGATGCGCCGCTCTTCGATCGCCCAGCGCGCCGCGGCCGCTTCGACGAGTTCGAGCGCATGCGTCGGCACGATCGTCACGCGCGATACGCGCCCCGGCGCATGCCCCGAGCGTCCCGCGCGCTGCATCAGACGCGCGACGCCTTTGGGCGAGCCGATCTGAAACACGCGATCGACCGGCAGAAAATCGACGCCCAGATCGAGACTCGACGTGCACACGACCGCCTTCAGTTGCCCGTTCTTCAAGCCTAGTTCGACCCAGTCGCGCACTGCCTTGTCGAGCGATCCGTGATGCAGCGCGAGCAAGCCGGCCCAGTCGGGCCGCAATTCGAGCAGCGCGCGATACCAGATTTCCGATTGGGAACGCGTGTTGGTGAAGACGAGCGAGCTTTGCGCGCGCTCGATTTCGTCGGCGACGGGACCGACTTGCCGCACGCCGAGATGGCCGCCCCACGGGAAGCGCTCGATGGTTTCGGGAATCAGCGTATCGACGACGAGCGTTTTCGGCTGCGCGCCACGCACCACGACGCGCGGCGTCTTCACCGGATGCAGCAACGCATCGTGCGCGAGCGCGAGATTGCCGAGCGTCGCGGACAAGCCCCAGATCTGCAGATCGGGACGCCAGCGCGCGAGCCGCGCGATCGCCAGTTGCGTCTGCGTGCCGCGCTTGTTGCCGAGCAGTTCGTGCCATTCATCGACGACGATCATGCGCAGATGCTTCAGTTCTTCTTGCGCGTTGGCGCGCGTGAGCATCAGCGTGAGGCTTTCGGGCGTCGTGACGAGCGCGGACGGCATCCGGCGACTCTGACGCGCGCGTTCCGTCGATGACGTGTCGCCGGTGCGCAGCCCGACCGTCCACGGCACGTTCAGCGCAGTGACGGCGCTTTGCAGCGCGCGGGCGCTGTCGGCGGCGAGCGCGCGCATTGGCGTGATCCAGAGGACGGTGAGCGGCGCGGGATTTTTATCGGCTTTCGATGACCGCGCGAAAGCCGCGAGCGCCCCGAGCCACACGGCCCACGTTTTGCCCGCGCCCGTCGTCGCGTGAAGCAGGCCGCTCGCGCCACGCTCGATCTCACGCCACGCTTCGCGCTGAAATTCGAACGGCTGCCAGCCGCGCTCGTCGAACCAGCGCGCGATGCGTTCGTCGATTGGCTTTGCAGCTTCGTTCGCGTCGTACGCGAAAGGCGCGGGCGTGAAGGATTCGGCGGCGGCATCGAGTTTTGCCTGCGCCGCACGCGTGCGCGGCACGCGTCGAGGTCGCGGCGCGCGGTGCCTGCGCTCGCCGGCCGATTCGGACTCGCTCATGCCGTGGCCTCGTTCAGAAAGCCCTTGAGGATGTCGAGCGTATCGGCGTCTTCGATTTTTTTATCGGTGCGCCAGCGCAGCATGCGCGGAAAGCGCACGGCGATGCCCGATTTGTGACGCGGGCTCGCCTGTATGCCTTCGAAGCCGATCTCGAAGACGAGCGTCGGCGTGACGCTTCTCACCGGCCCGAATTTCTCGATGGTCGTCTTGCGCACGATCGCATCGACCTGGCGCATTTCTTCGTCGGTCAGTCCTGAATACGCTTTTGCGAAGGGCACGAGCGTGCGCATGCCGTCGGCTTCGTCCCAGACGGCGAAGGTGAAATCCGTGTACAGGCTCGCGCGCCGGCCGTGACCGCGCTGCGCATAGAGCAGCACGGCGTCGATCGCATACGGATCGATCTTCCACTTCCACCACGTTCCCGACGCCTTCGTGCGCCCGACGCCGTACATCGACGCGCGTTCCTTCAGCATGAATCCTTCGACGCCGCGCGCACGGCTTTCGTCGCGCAATTTCGCCAGTGCAGTCCAGTCGGATGCCGTCACGACCGGCGACACGCGCAGGACATTCACCGCAAGCGACGACGCGAGCGCGTCGAGTTGCGCGCGCCGCGCGTGCAGCGGCTCCATGCGCAGATCGCGGCCATCGATCTCGAGCAGATCGTAGGCAAGCAGCGCGGCGGGGGAATCGGCCAGCACTTTCTTCGTGAGCGACTTGCGCGTGATGCGCGGCTGCAGTCGCGCGAAGGGCAAGGGCGCGTCCGCGCCCGGTTCCCACGCGAGGATTTCGCCGTCGATCACGGTGCCGTCGGGCAACGCTTCGCCGAGCGACGCGAGCTCCGGAAAGCGCTCCGTGACGAGATCCTCGCCGCGCGACCAGATCCATACGCGGCCCGCGCGCTTCACGAGCTGCGCGCGTATGCCGTCCCATTTCCATTCGACGATCCAGTCGTCGGGCGAGCCGAGCGTCGCCGGATCGGCCTGCAGCGGATGCGCGAGAAAGAACGGATACGGCAGGCCGATATCGCTTTCGTGCGGCGTGTCGACGTCATCGCCTTCTGCTGCCGGTGCGATCAGCCGAAGATAGCGCGCGGCGCTCGGTTTCTCGCGCGAATCGGTCCAGCCGACCATGCGTTGCGCGATGCGCTTATGATCGACGCCCGCGACCTGCGCGAGCGCGCGCACGACGAGCTGCCGCGCGACGCCGACGCGAAAGCCGCCGCCGATCAGCTTCGTCAGCAGGAAACGCTCGCTCCAGTTGAGTTCGTCCCAGTAACTCAGAAGCCGCTCGCGCAATTCGGACGGATCCGCGCCGCGCAGCGTGAGGATGCGTTCCTCGATCCATTGCGCGAGTCCGAGCGACGATTCTCCCGACGCCGGCGGCAAAACGTGCGCGATGGTTTCAGCGAGATCGCCGACCGCCTGATACGACTCTTCGAAGAGCCACTCCGGCAAGCCCGCGCGTTCGCGGGCGAACTCGGTGAGCAGGCGCGTCGGCACCGACTGGCGCGGCTTGCCGCCTGCGAGAAAGTACGACGCCCACGCGGCGTCTTCGGCTTGCGCGCCCGAGAAATACGCGATCAGCGCTTCGAGCTTTTCGTTCGTCGATGTCGTCGCGTCGAGCGCGGCGTAGAGCGTCGCGAAGCGCTTCATGATGTTTGCGCCATATCGGCTTCGATGGCGTCGTCGCCGTATTCGGTCGTGAACGCGCCCGCATCGAGGCCTTGCTCGTTGAGCCAGCGCACCATCGGCTCGATCTGTCCGTGCGTGACGATGACGCGCTCGGCGCCGCTCGCACCGATGGCGAGCTGCAGGCCGGGCCAGTCCGCGTGATCCGAGAGCACGAAGCCGCGATCGACGCCCTTGCGGCGCCGCGTGCCGCGCAGACGCATCCAGCCGGACGCGAAGGCATCGCTGTATTCGCCGAAGCGGCGCATCCAGGTGCTGCCTTGCGCGGACGGCGGCGCGACGATCAGCGCGCCCTTGAACGCGGCCTTGTCTTTCGCGGCGATCTCGCTGACGAGGCGCGTCGGCGGCAACGCGACGCCCGATTCGCGATACGCGCGATTGAGCGGCTCGACCGCGCCGTGACAGAAGATCGGACCGATGGCGGCATCGACGCCCGCGAGCACGCGCTGCGCCTTGCCGAACGAATAGCAGAACAGCACCGACGCGCGGCCTTGCGCCGCGTTATGCCGCCACCATGAGTCGATGCCGTCGAAGACATCGCGCGAGCTGTCCCATCGATAGATCGGCAGCCCGAACGTCGATTCGGTGATGAACGTATCGCAGCGCACCGGCTCGAACGGCGCGCAGGTCGGATCGGGCTCGACCTTGTAATCGCCGGACGCGACCCACACGCGGCCCTTGTGTTCAACGCGCACCTGCGCCGATCCGAGCACGTGCCCGGCAGGATGCAGCGACACGCGCACACCGTTCACGACGATTGCTTCTCCGTAAGCGAGCGCTTGAACATCGATGCCCGGCAGCCGCGACAGCAACACGCCGACGCCCGGCTCGGCCGCCAGGTAATGCGTGTGCCCGAAGCGCGCGTGATCGGCATGCGCGTGCGTGATGACGGCACGTTCGACAGGCCGCCACGGGTCGATATGGAAGTTGCCCGGCACACAGAAAAGACCCTCGGGCCGCGCGACGATGAGATCGGAAGAAGTGTCCACGAGTCGTTGATCGGTGCCGTGAATGAAAGTCACATGACAAGCGATCTCGCAGGCTATGTCCATGTGTTCGATTCTGGCAACAAAAGCACATGCCGTGCCCGTCATGGCGCTTTCACGAATTGCGTCTAGGGTGTAAAAGTTTGTTTAGCCCGAGCGCCTGTTCAGCGGCGGTCGTTCAGGCTGCTTGTCAGCGAAACACGCGCGCACGGGGCGCGCGCGCCGCAGTCTTCCTCCTATGCCGAACATGGACACGATGGTTGCGCCGACCGCCGCAGAAGCGGTCTGGATCGTCAGATTGCAGAGCCATCCGCAGTACGACTTCGTGCGGCTGAAGCGGGTGTTCACCGACCATGGCTCGCGTCATCAGGTCGTGCTCGTCGACGTGAGGAAGCTCCTCGCGTGCGCCGATCGCGACGACACCGACTACGTGCTCAAGGCCGTCGACGACTGGCACGCGGGCAAGGTGCGCGGCATCCGCGAGTTTCTCGATCCGGACAATCCGCGCGTGCCCGAAATGCCCTACGTGACGATCAGCGTGCGCCGCTCGCCCGGGCTGCTCGGGTTGCTGGGCGTGCATCGGGAAGGTGTCGTGGCGTTTCGCAACGGCCAGCATCGCGCGCGCTACATGGCCTATGCCGGCGCCTTGTTGATGCCGGTTGAAGTGCACGAGCGCGAGGCGTCCTTGCTGCGCGAGATGTGCGCGGCGCCGGATGCGTCGAATGCGGAGTACGGGGAGGGTTGAGCGCCGCCCGATTCGGCGCTGGACGAAGCTTAGTTGTGCGGTGCGATCGGGAGATTGGGTCAGACGGCGGTAAAACGCCGTGCTGGCCCTTGTGCTTGCTATGGCTTCAGTTGGCGGTCGCGGTCGCGGTCGCGTTGCGCAACGCCTGCATCGGCATCATCGCCGGCATGGTCGGGCGGATGATTTCGTCGGGACGCGTGCCGCCTTGCGCGGTGAATTCCCGGCCGAGATAGTCCAGCGCATAGTCGATGAAAAAGCGCGTCTTCGCGGGCAGATATTGCCGCCCCGGATATACGATCGACACTTTCATGTCGGGGTCGTCGATCGAATAGCCGTCGAGCAGGCGGACGAGCGTGCCGCTTTCGATGTCCGCCCGCACGATGCCTTCGGGAAGAATCGAGAAGCCCATGCTTTTCAGCGTGGCGAGACGCACCATCAGCGCGTTGTTGACCGTGTAGACCGGCGCGAGGGTGACCTGATCGGCGGCGCCGTGACGATGCCGGAAATGCCAGGTCTGGCTGCGCATTTCGTTCGGCAGTCCGACGGACGGCAACGTTTGCAGATCGGTCGGCGTGGCGGGCGTGCCATGCTCGGCGACGAACGCGGGCGTCGCGACCGTCACGAGCGCGCTGGTGCCGACCGGCCGCTCGATGAGCGCGGTGCTCGACACCATGAACGCCGTGACGATGCCGACGTCATAGCCGTCCTCGACGAGATCGACATGGCGCTCGGCGAGCGTGAGCCGCACGTTGACCTTCGGATACACCTTGCGGAAGCCGTCGATGAGCGGCGTCAGCGTGAGCAGCGAAAGCGCGCTGGATGCAACGACGCGCAAAGTGCCGCTCGGCTCGCCTTCGGTGTGCGTGACTGTGGATTCCAGATGATCCAGTTCCTCCAGCAACGCGCGGCAGCCCTCGAGATAGCGTGTGCCCGCTTCCGTGAGAGACAGATTGCGGGTAGTGCGGTTGATGAGACGTGTTCGCAAATGCGCTTCGAGCATCGCGATTGCCCGAGTCACGAGCGCATTCGAGACATCGAGTTGTTGAGCAGCGCGGCGAAAACTCTCCGTGTCTGCCACGCGCACGAACACACGCATTGCATGGATCTGATTCATCATTCAGCCCTCTCAGGTTTTACCACACGGGCCGGACATGTTGTTCTAGGACAACTTTGTGTCCGGTTCTTGAATCTCGCGTTAAGTCGATAATATTTAGGGCTAACCAAATTTGCAATATCAAATTTCCATTGAGCGATAAATTTACCGCATCGTTATTGCCGCTGTTAATAGCGAAGACGCATGTTTCGAAAACTAATTTAGCGCTGTTCGAAATGCAATATGTACGAAATGCATGGATTTCGTAAATCTTTCGCGGATTAAGACTGTATGGTTAATTTGCTTAAAAAACGGCATTTTCTGCGCGCTTTCCGCGTGCGAACGCATCGAAGTAACACTCAAGGCCGAAAGAGATTTTATATATCGCCCGGTAAATGCCGATTAAAACTTTTGGTGCAAACCCGTTTCTCTTTTCGGATATTGATGGATATATCGATGCCGCAATTACGTTCGAAATTCGAAAACACGGGTTGACGTCATGATTTGGACTCTGCTTGCGGCGCATCCTGAAATCGCCCTATTTTCGAGCCTCGCTATTGGTTATCTCGTCGGGTCCGTGAAGCTCGGCCCCATTCAGCTCGGCGGCGTTTGCGGCACACTCGTCGTCGCGCTGATTCTTGGACAAAGCGGCGCGCGCATTTCACCCGATCTCAAGAACATCGCATTCGCGCTCTTCATCTTCGCGCTGGGTTTCACGGGCGGCCCGCAGTTCTTCGCGAACATCGGGCGCGGCTGGCGTTACGGCGCGTTGTCGATCGTCGAGATCGTCGTCGTGGTCGCGCTCGTGCTCGGCGCCGCCGTCATATTGAAACTCGACGCGGGAACGGCGGCCGGCTTGCTTGCCGGCGGCGCGACGGAATCCGCGGTGATCGGCACGGCGTCGGAGGCCATCGGGCGGCTCGGCCTGTCCACGACAGATACCGCGCGGCTGCAGGCGAACATCGTCACCGCTTACAGCGTGAGCTATCTGTTCGGCCTCGTCACGATCGTGCTGTTCACGAGCCAGTTCGCGCCGCTCATCCTGCGCGTGAATCTGCGCGAGGAAGCGGAGCGCGTGTGGCGCAAGCTGGGCGGCGACGGCGCGCTCGGCACCGGGCAGACGCCCGCCGCGCCGCCGCTCGCGGGCCGCGAGCTAAGGGTGACGGCCGCCGCGGGCCTCACCGTCGGCGACCTGGAGAAGCGCTTTCGCGACAACATCAGCGTGCAGCGCGTGCAGCGCGACCGCTCGGTCATCAAGCCGCAAGCGGCGGTCATGCTGAAGGCGGGCGATCTCGTCGTGGTCGGCGGGCGGCGCGAGGCGCTGGTCGAGGCGATTCCCGCGATCGGCGAGGAAGTTTTCGGCAACGGCGTCTCCGATGTCTATGTCGAACGCACGGATGTGATGCTCACGCGGCGCGAACTGCACGGCCTCACGCTCGCCCAGGTGCGCGCCCGCGCCGCGCCCGCCGACGCCCACGGCGTCTTCGTCGCGGCCGTGACGCGTCTCGACAGCACGATTCCCGCGCTCGCCGGCACGCAGGTGCATCGCGGCGACGTGCTGACGCTCATCGGCAACAAGGAGGATGTCGCGCGCGGCGCGGCCAGGCTCGGCTACATCATCCGCGCGACGCAGAAAACCGACTTCGTGTTCCTCGGGCTCGGCGTGCTGCTCGGCATCGCGGTCGGGCGGCTGTCGGTACATGCCGGCGACATCGATCTCACGCTCGGGACGGGCGGCGGCTGCCTGCTCGCGGGGCTGCTGTTCGGCTGGATCCGCTCGCGTTATCCGCTGACCGGCTCGCTGCCCTCGGCGGCGGCGCAGATATTGAAGGACTTCGGCCTGTGCACGTTCATCGCGGCGGTCGGGCTGTCGGCGGGCCCGGACGCGTTGCGGCTCGTTCGCGAATACGGCATCGCGCTGCCGGTCGCGGGCATCGTCATCACGCTCGTGCCGGCGCTCGCGTCGCTCTTCATCGGACGATGGCTGCTCAAGCTCGACGTGCCGATGCTGCTCGGCGCGATCGCCGGTCAGCAATGCAGCACGCCCGCGATCAGTGCGCTCGTCGGCGTGACGGGCAACGCGACGCCGATGATCGGCTACACGATCACGTATGCGCTCTCGAACGTGCTGTTGCCGCTGCTCGGCCCGGTGATCGTCGGGCTCGCGAGCAAACTGGGCTGACCGTATGGAATGGCTCCACGACATCTTCCAGAAATCGCCGGAATCGGCGCTCTTTCTTTCGCTCGCGGCGGGTTATCTGATCGGCCAGATCAGCTTCGGCAAGTTTCAACTGGGCGGCGTGGGCGGCTCGCTGATCGCGGCGGTGATCGTGAGCCAGGCGGGCGTGCAGATCGACAACGGCGTGAAATCCGTGATGTTCGCCGTGTTCATCTACGCGGTCGGCTACGACTCCGGCCCGCAGTTTTTCAGCTCGATCAACCGCCGCACGCTGCGCGAAATCGCGATGGCGCTGTTCCTCGCGGTGACGGCGCTCGCGAGCGTGATCGTCTGCGCGAAGCTGTTCGGGCTCAACAAGGGGCTAGCGGCCGGACTCGCGGGCGGGGCGCTGACGCAATCGGCGATTATCGGCACGGCGGGCGATGCGATCGCGCGGCTCGGATTGCCCGCCGATCAGACCAAGGCGTTGCAGGCCGACGTCGCGGTCGCGTACGCGGTAACGTACGTGTTCGGCTCGCTCGGCGCGATCATCGTATGCGTGAACATCCTGCCGAAGTTCATGGGGCAGAGTCTCAGGGATGCGTCGATCGAAGCGGAGAAGGCGCTCGCGGGCGGGGCGTCCGGTCCCGGACCAGGGCAGATTTCGGCGTTGCCCGCGCTCGTCGGACGCACGTATCGCGTGACGCACGATGGCGCGGCGGGGCGCACGGTCGCGCACGTCGAAGTCGACGACCGGGACATGATCACCGTCGAGCGCATCCGGCGCGGCGGGCGCGCGCTGGAGCCTGCCGCGGACTTCGTATTGCGAGCGGGCGATATCGTGCTCGTCGTCGGGCGGCGCGAGGCGATGGCGGGCGCGACGGCGCACATCGGCGAGGAAATCGCGGACGCCGATGGCAGCAGCGTCGTCATGCAGAAGCGTCAGGGCGTGTTCACGAAGCGCGGGATGAACCACGTGAGCATCGCCGACGTGCGCGCGACGGTCGATCGCGACATTCGGCACGGCGTGTATATCCACGGCATCACGCGTGCGGGGCATCCGTTGCCGGTGCTGCCCGAGACGACGCTCGATCACGGCGATGTCATCACATTCTACGGCGCGCCGCAGGACACGAAGCGCGCCGTCGATGCCGCCGGTTACGAACTGCCGTATTCCGACAAGACCGATTTCATCTACATGGGCGTGGGTATCGTGCTCGGGTTGCTGATCGGGCTGATCGTCGTCGATGCAGGCGGCGTGCCGCTCACGCTCGGCTCGGGCGGCGGCTGCCTGCTCACCGGTTTGCTGTTCGGCTGGATGCGCGGCAAGCATCCGATGTACGGCGTGATGCCGCCGGCCGCATCGCAATTGCTGAAGGATTTCGGACTGGCGGCGTTCGTCGCGGTGGTCGGGCTGAATTCCGGCTTGCAGGCGGTCGTCACGGTGAAACAGAGCGGGCTGACGATCTTCCTGCTCGGCGTGTTCGTCACGCTGTTTCCGCTCGTGCTGACGATGCTCTTCGGCCGCTACGTCCTGCGTTACGACAACGCGGCGCTGCTCGCGGGCGCGCTCACCGGTTCGCGCAGTGCGAATCCGGCGTTCGGCGGCGTGCTCGACAAAGCCGAAAGCGCCGCGCCGACGGTGCCGTTCGCGATCACGTATGCGTTGGCGAACGTGCTGCTGACCTTGCTCGGACCTTTGGTGGTCGGGCTCGTCTGAAGCGGCGGGCGTGCTCCTTGCGCCATAATCGGCGGACCTGCAAGGAGACTTCTTCATGGCTCAATCCAATGCGGCAACCGTCACGCTTCCGTCCGGCGAAGCGATTCCGAAACTCGGCCAGGGCACCTGGGAAATGGGCGAGCGCCCGAACGCGCGCAAGAGCGAGATTGCCGCTTTGCGCGAGGGCATCGATCTCGGCATGACGCTCATTGATACCGCCGAGATGTACGGCGAAGGCGAAAGCGAGAAGCTCATCGCCGAAGCGCTCGGCGACAGGCGCGACGAGCTTTTCATCGTCAGCAAGGTGTATCCGCATAACGGCAGCGAGCGCGGCGTGCAGAGCGCATGCGAGCGCAGCCTGAAACGCCTGAAGACCGATCGCATCGATCTGTATTTGCTGCACTGGCGCGGCGGCGAGGATCTCGAAGGCGTGATCGCGGGTTTCGAAAAACTGAAGGACGACGGCAAGATTCGCCACTGGGGCGTGAGCAACTTCGACACGGACGACATGGAAGAGCTCTTATCGCTCGATGGCGGCGACGCCTGCGCGACCGATCAGATTCTCTTCAACGTCGCGCGGCGCGGGGCGGAGTTCGATCTGTTGCCGTGGCTGCGTGAGCACCGCATGCCCGCGATGGCGTACAGCCCCGTCGATCACGCGCGTCTGCCGCGCGGCGGCGCGCTGGAACAGATCGCGGCGGCGCGCGGCGTGTCGGCGTTTCAGGTGGCGCTCGCGTGGGTGCTGCAGCAGCCGCAGGTATTCGCGATTCCGAAAGCGTCGGATGTCGCGCACGTTCGCGAGAATCGCGCGGCGCTCGATCTTCACCTGTCCGCCGACGAGCTCGCGGACATCGATCGGCAGTTCAAGCCGCCGAAGTCGAAGCGCCCGCTCGAAATGCTGTGACGACGCGCCGGATCACGTGCACGCGTGATGCGCGTGCACCGAGCCGAGCACCGCGACTTCCGCGGGCGTGCGCCTCAGATCGGCTTCGTTGACCTGCTTCGCATCGGCGAGGAAGTCGTCGACGATCGACGACACGGTCGTGTCCGCGAGACACAGCGATACGCGCTTCGTCTCGCCATCGGGCAGCGACGTGCGCTGCGACAGAAACAGCACGCCGTACTGATAACCGCGCACGATTCCGCGTACCGCGCCCACGCATTGTCCTTGCGCCGTGTTGTCGGACTTCGCGGCGCATTGCTGCGCGAGCGCGTAGGCCGAGAAAGTCGGATCGGACGCGCCGGGCGCCGGAGCCTGTGGTGCGGTCTGCGCCTGCGCGGCCGTCGCGACGCCGAAAGTCAGTGCGCAAAGCGCGGCGGAGAGGGCGGGTTTCATCGGTTGAATCCTCGTTGTTTTGAAGGTTGAACCGATGAGAGGCGCGCAACGCCGCTTTGGTTCCGACGAAAGCCTCAGCGCGCCTGACGCTGCAGCGTGCGCAATTCGTCGACGGGAATGTGGCAATGAATCGCGTGACCGTCGCCGGCGTCGCGGCACGGCGGCGTTTCGGTTTCGCAGATTTCGCCGATCTTGCGCGGACAGCGCGTATGGAACACGCAGCCCGAAGGCGGATTCGCCGCGCTCGGCAACTCGCCCGACAGCCGGATGCGCTTCGCGTGCGTCCCGTCGATCGACGGCACCGACGACAGCAATGCTTCGGTGTACGGATGCTGCGGTCCGTCGAAGACGGCGGCCGCGCGCCCGATCTCCATGATGCGCCCGAGATACAGCACGGCGATGCGGTCCGACAGATAGCGCACGACATGCAAATCGTGCGAGATGAACACGTAGGAGACGCGGCGCTCGCGCTGCAGATCGGCAAGCAGATTGAGGATTGCGGCCTGCACGGAGACATCGAGCGCGGAAGTCGGTTCGTCGCACACGACGACGCGCGGATCGCCCGCGAACGCGCGCGCGATCGCGACGCGCTGCTTCAATCCGCCCGACAGTTGCCGCGTGCGCGAGCTCAGATAGCGCTCCGGCAGACGCACCGCTTCGGTCAGCGTGTGCAGGCGCTGTTCCTTCGCTTCGCCGTGCAACGCGGCGAGCTTCGACAGCGAACGCGCGATCAGTTGCCGCACGGAATGCGCGCGATTCAGCGCGGAATCCGGGTTCTGAAAGACGATCTGCAGCGACTTCACCTGTTCTTCGCTGCGCCGGGTCACGCGCTCGGGCAGCGCGGCGCCGTCGAGTTCGAGCGACGCGCCTTTGTCGGGCGATACGAGGCCGAGCAGCAGCTTCGCGAGCGTCGTCTTGCCGCTGCCCGATTCGCCGACGAGCCCGAGCGTTTCGCCCTGCACGAGATCGAGCGAGACATCGTGGACGGCGCGCACGTCTTCATCGCCGACGCGGAATGTCTTCGAGAGATTGCGCGCGGATAGCGCGAGCGGCTGATCGACACCGTCGGCATCGGCGACGGGCACCGGCGCTTCGTCGGCCGAGCGCGGCAGCGTTTCCGCGCGTTCGTGATAGTGACAGCGCGCCATCTGATCGCCGTGCGCCGACGCCACGCGATACGGCGGCGGCGCGTCCTTCAGACAACGCTCGTCGGCGAGCTTGCAGCGCGGCGCGAAAATGCAGCCCTGCGTGATCGATCCGGGCAGCGGGAGGGAGCCTGGAATCGTGTCGAGCCGGCCCGTTCCCTTGGCGCGCCCCGCACGCGGCAGACAGCGCAGCAGGCCGACCGTGTACGGATGACGCGGCTTGGCGAACACGTCGGCGGTCGTGCCTTCCTCGACGAGCTTGCCCGCGTACAGCACGCCGACGCGATCGCACATGCGCCCGATCACCGCGAGATTGTGGCTGATGAAGAGCACGGCCGTGCCCAACTCCGCACGCAATTGCGCGATGAGATCGAGCACTTCGGCTTCGACGGTGGCGTCGAGACCGGTGGTCGGTTCGTCGAGAATCAGCAGTTCGGGATTGCACGCGAGCGCCATCGCGATGACCACGCGTTGCTGCATCCCGCCCGAAAGCTGATGCGGATAACTCTCCATCACGCGTTCGGGCGATGCGATGCGCACGCGTCTCAGCATGTCGGCCGTGCGCGACAGCGCTTCGTCGGCGGATGCGCCCGTGACTTCGAACGCTTCGGAGACTTGCCGCGCGATCGTCAGCGACGGATTCAGCGCGCGTCCGGGATCCTGATAGACCATCGACACGGCGGTCGCGCGCATGCCGCGCAGCGCGTCGGCGTCGAGCGCGGCGACGTCGCGCCCGGCGATCGAAATGCGGCCAGCCTTCACGCGCCCGTTGCGCGGCAAGTAGCGCAGCACCGCGAGCGCGGCGGTCGACTTGCCACAGCCCGATTCACCGACCAGCCCGTAGGCCTCGCCGCGCCTGACGCGCAACGTGACGTCCTGCAGCACGTCACGTTCGCGTCCGCGCGAACGGTACGCGACCGTGAGGCCGACGACCGTGAGCGCGTCGGCCTGATCGCCTTTCGCGGCGCCGAACGTGGGAAAAGCCGATGGCGGCGGTCCGTTCATCGGTCGAGCACTCCTTGCACGGCATCCGCGACGAGATTCACCGCGACGACCAGCGATGCGATCGCGGCGGCGTCGAAGACGACGGTCCACCACGCGCCGCCCGCCATCAGCGTATAGCTTTCGGACAAGGCGAGACCCCAGTCGGCGGACGGCGGCTGAATGCCGAAGCCGAGAAACGACAGCGTCGCGACGGCGAAGATCGCGTAGCCGAGACGCACGGTCGCCTCGACGATGATCGGCGGCAGCACGTTCGGCAGAATCTCCGCGAACATGATGTAGAGCGCGTTCTCGCCGCGCAATTGCGCCGCGAGCACGTAGTCGAGATGGCGCTCGCTCAGCACGGCGGCGCGCACGGTGCGCGCGGTGATCGGCGCGAAGGTGAGGCCGATGACGAGGATCACCGTCGTGTTGCTCGCGCCGACGGCGGCGAGCGCGAGCAGCGCGACGATCACGAGCGGCAGCGCGAGCAGCGCATCGATCACGCGGCCGATGGCGGCGTCGACCCAGCCGTCGAAATAGCCGACGACGAGCCCGAGCGCCGTGCCCGCCGCCGTGCCGAGCAAGGTCGCGAGCGGCGCGATCGTCAGAATGTCGCGCGAGCCGACGATCACGCGCGCGAACACGTCGCGACCGAGCTGGTCGGTGCCGAACCAGTGATCGCCCGAAGGCGCGACGAGCGAGTTGAGCGGATCGGACGCGTAGGGATCGTGCGGCACGAGCCAGTGGCCGAAGAGCGCGCACAGCACCCAGAAGAGCAGGATCAGCACGCCGATATCGAAGGTCGCGGAACGCACGAGCGCGCTCAACGCTTCGAAGCGGCGCGATTTCGGTGCGATAGCGGCCGCCGTGCTCATTTCGCTTCCCCGGTGCGCAGGCGCGGATTGAGCACGACGTAGAGCGCATCGGCGATCAGATTCGCCGCCGTATAGATCACGCCGATGGTCAACACGCCCGCTTCGAGCATCGGAAAGTCCTTCGCTTTTGCGGCGTTGTAGATCAGCGAGCCGATGCCCTGGTAGTGAAACAGCGTTTCCACGACGACGAGTCCGCCGATCATGTAGCCGAGCTGCGTCGCGGCGACGGTGACGGTCGGCAAAAGCGCGTTGCGCAGCACATGGCGCACGATCACGACGCGCTGCGGCAAGCCCTTCAGGATCGCGGTGCGCGTGTAATCGGCGTCGAGCGCTTCGACGGTGCCCGCGCGCGCCATCCGCGCGATGTAGCCGAAGAACACGAAGACGAGCGGCAGCACTGGCAGGATCAGATGTTCGAGTTGCGTGAAGAAGCCCGCGTCGGCAGGCGCGGTCGCTTCGATCGGCAGCCATTGCAGCCAGACGCCGAAGATCAGGATCAGCACGATCGACGAGACGAATTCCGGCACCACCGTCGCCGTCAATCCGCCGATGCTGATGACGCGATCGATCCATCGTCCCGAATGCAGCGCCGCGTACACGCCGCCCGCGATGCCGAGCGGCACCACGACGACGAACGCGAGCGCGCCGAGCTTCGCCGAATTCCACAGCGCGTTGCCGATGAACGGCGCCACGGGCGCGCGAAACGCGTAGGACTCGCCCATGTCGCCGCGCAGGAAATGGCCGATCCAGCTCGAATACTGCGTGAGAAGCGGCCGGTCGACGCCAAGCTGATGGTTGAGCGCGGCGACCGCGCGCGCATCGGCGAGCGGGCCGAGAATCGCGCGGCCGACGTCGCCGGGCAGCAACTGGCCGCCCGCGAAGACGATCATCGACAGAAGCCACAGCGTGACGAGCGCGAGCAAGAGCCGCACGCCGACGAAGCGCGCGATGCGCTTCATTCGGGCGAAGTCGGCGACGTGCGCCGTGGGCGTGATCGTGCTCATTCGCTTACGCCGAGATCGTCGCGCGGTCGAACCACATCTGCGAAATCGCGTTGAAGCGCACGCCGGAGACATTGGCGCGCGTGACGATCAGCTGGTCGTAGAAGTAGGGGATGACGACCGGCGTTTCGTCGAGCAGCAAATGCTGAATCTGCCCGGACAGCTTCTTCTGCGACGCGACGTCGAGCGCCGCGACGAACTGCGCGACGAGCTTGTCGTATTCGGGATTCTTGAAGTGCGCCGCGTTCCAGGTGCCGCCGCTCGTCAGCGGCGCGTTGAGGAACACGTTCGGCACGCCGCGATGCCCGTAATCGGTGATGCCGAGCGGCGAATCGAGCCAGTCCGACTTGCCGAACGTGCCCGAGCCGTAATAGAGGTCCTGACTCTCGACCTTCAACTGGATGCGTATGCCGATCGCCTTCGCCGCGTTCTGCACGACGACTGCGAGATCGGGAATCTCCATGTACTTTTCGGTCGTGAGCGTGACGTCGAAGCCGTTCGCGACGCCGGCATCGCTCATCAGCTTCTTCGCCTGCGCGATGTCGATCTTGCGTTGCGGCACGCTGAGATCGCTCGACGGAAAAACCGGCGCGAACGGGCTGTCGTTGCCGACTTGCGCGCGGCCGCGGAACAGGCCCTTCACGATGACTTCGCGATCGATCGCGAGCGCGAGCGCCTGACGCACGCGCTTGTCCTTGAACGGCGCCATGTCGCAGCGCATATGCAGTTGCCGATGCGAACTCGACTTCGTGCCGAGCACCTTGAATTGCGGATTCGTCAGCATCGCGACCCCGCCTTGCACCGTGAAGTCGCCCATCACGTCGGCCTGGCGGCCTTGCATCGCGAGAAGCTGCGCCTGTTGATCCGCGTAGAAGGAAAACTGCACGCGATCGGGCAGCGCTTTCTCGCCCCAGTAGTCGGGATTGCGCACGAACGATGCGCCCACTTTCGGCGTGTATTTATCCAGCTTCAGCGCGCCCGTGCCCATGAACGTCTTCTCGTAAGGGCCGCTGAAATTCGCCGGGAGGATCACGGCGTTATACGTATCCGAGGAAACGTAATACGGGAAATTGCCATTGGGCGCGTCGAGATGAAACTCGACGGTGTGATCGTCGACGGCCTTCGCCGAATCCTTCGACAGCACGCCCTTCAGCACCGAAAGCGCAGCCGAGCCGGTCGCCGGATCGGACAGGCGGTTGAAGGTCGCGACGACGTCCTTCGCGGTCATCGGCTGGCCGTCGTGGAACTTCACGTTCGGGCGCAGCTTGAACGTCCACACGTCGCCCTTGGCATTCGACGACCACGACAGCGCGAGCGCCGGCTTGAGCGTTAGATGTTCGCTGTCGTCGTCGACGAGAAATTCGCCGGTCTGATTGATGAGCGCAAGCCCCGACGCATCCGTCACGGTGAGCGGATCGACGGCGCCCGCGGGCATCAGATGCGCGACGCGGATCGTGCCGCCCGGCTTGCCCGCGCCTTGCGCCCGCGCGCCCGGCATACCGAAGATGCCGCCCGCCGTGAGCGCGATGCCGAGCACGCTCGCATGGCGCAGCAACTCGCGGCGCGTGAGGCGTCCGGCCATGAACTCGTCGATCGCGTGATTGCCCAGTTCGCCCGCGCGAGGGCGGGCCAGTTCCAGAAGATGCGCGTCGGTCGAAGGTTTCTTCATCGTGTGCTTTTCCGTTGTCGTTGTTTGCTGGCCGTCGCCCACGCGCGATCGGCTCGACCGCGCCGTCGAGGTGCATTCGGGCATCGCTAGCAAGGAACGCGCCGCTCCATGACGCGCCCGTGCGCTTTTCAGTGATCGTGTGGATGCTTGTGAATCGGATCGACCCAATAGACTTCCTCGGGCTTCTCGACGGCATCGATGTTCAGATTCACCACCACCGCTTCGTTGTCGCTGCGCACGAGCACGCATTCGAGCGGATCGGCGGTGCTCGCGTTGATTTCCTGGTGCGGCACATAAGGCGGCACGAAAATGAAGTCGCCGGGACCGGCCTCGGCCGTGAACTCGAGATGCTCGCCCCAGCGCATGCGCGCCTGGCCGCGCACGACATAGATGACGCTTTCGAGCGCGCCGTGATGATGCGCGCCGGTTTTCGCATTCGGATGGATCGTGACCGTGCCGGCCCAGATTTTCTGGGCGCCGACGCGCGCCGCGTTGATGGCAGCCGCGCGGTTCATGCCGGGCGTCTGCGGCGTGTTGGTGTCGAGCT
Source organism: Caballeronia sp. AZ1_KS37 (assembly GCF_023631165.1). NCBI lineage: Bacteria > Pseudomonadati > Pseudomonadota > Betaproteobacteria > Burkholderiales > Burkholderiaceae > Caballeronia > Caballeronia sp. AZ1_KS37. Next base: position 22,841 of record NZ_JALQDP010000002.1, read on the forward strand.
GATCGCCCTTGATGACCTTGACGCCGTGTTCGCGCCAATCGATGTGCTGATGTGGATCGCTCATGTCGCTCATGCCCGTGTATGGTCTGCGGATATGAAAAAGTCCGTTGCCGCCATCAAGGAAGCGAGCAACGGACTTCCGATACTACACGGTTCGATCGCGATTATTTCGCTTTCGAATTGATGATCGCTTCCGACACGTTCGACGGCGTCTCCGCGTAATGCTTGAACTCCATCGTGTAGGTCGCGCGGCCTTGCGTCAGCGAGCGCAGCGACGTCGAGTAGCCGAACATCTCGGCAAGCGGCACTTCCGCGCGCACGAGCTTGCCGCCGCCGCCCGCGATGTCCTCCATGCCCTGCACGATGCCGCGCCGGCCCGAGAGATCGCCCATCACGTTGCCCATGAAGTCCTCGGGCGTCTCGACTTCGACGGCCATCATCGGTTCGAGCAGCACGGGCTTCGCCTTGCGCATCGCTTCCTTGAAGGCCATCGAGCCCGCCATGCGGAACGCGTTTTCGTTCGAATCGACATCGTGATACGAGCCGAAGGTGAGCCGCACTTTCACGTCGACGACCGGATAGCCCGCGAGCACGCCGGCCTTCAGCGTTTCCTGAATGCCCTTGTCGACGGCGGGGATGAACTCGCGCGGAATCACGCCGCCCTTGATCTGGTCGACGAACTCGTAGCCCTTGCCGGGGTCCGGCTCCAGCGCGATCACGGCGTGACCGTACTGCCCGCGTCCGCCCGACTGCTTGACGAATTTGCCTTCGACATCCTCGACCTTGTTGCGCACGGTCTCGCGATACGCGACCTGCGGCTTGCCGACCGTCGCCTCGACGCCGAACTCGCGCTTCATCCGGTCGACGAGAATCTCGAGATGCAGCTCGCCCATGCCGGAGATGATCGTCTGGCCCGATTCCTCATCGGTCGTAACGCGGAACGACGGATCTTCCTGCGCGAGACGGTTCAGCGCGATGCCCATCTTTTCCTGATCGGCCTTCGTCTTCGGTTCGACGGCCTGCGAGATCACCGGTTCAGGGAAGATCATCCGTTCGAGGATGATGACGTTCTGCGGATCGCAAAGCGTGTCGCCGGTCGTCGCTTCCTTGAGACCGACGGCCGCCGCGATGTCGCCCGCGCGCACCTCCTTGATTTCCTTGCGCTCGTTCGCGTGCATTTGCAGAATCCGGCCGAGGCGCTCCTTCTTGTCCTTCACCGGATTGAAGACCGTGTCGCCTGAATTCACGACGCCCGAATACACGCGGAAGAAGATCAACTGCCCGACGAAGGGGTCGGTCATGATCTTGAACGCGAGCGCGGAGAACGGCTCGTCGTCGCTCGGATGACGCTCCGCTTCCTCGTCGTCTTCCGTGTGGCCGAGAATCGCGGGCACGTCGACGGGCGAGGGCAGGTAGTCGATCACTGCGTCGAGCATCGCCTGGACGCCCTTGTTCTTGAACGCGCTGCCGCAGAGCATCGGTACGATTTCGTTGGCGATCGTGCGTTTGCGCAGCGCGCCCTTGATCTCGTCCTCGGTCAGGCTGTTGTGGTCTTCCAGATACTTTTCGAGCAGCTCTTCGCTCGCTTCGGCGGCGGCCTCGACCATCTTCTCGCGCCACTCGTGCGCGAGATCCTTGAGGTTGTCGGGAATTTCCTCGTAGGTGAACTTGATGCCCTGGCTCTCGTCGTCCCAGACGATCGCCTTCATCTTCACGAGGTCGACGACGCCCTGAAAGTGATCTTCCGCGCCGATCGGAATCTGGATCGGCACCGCGACGCCCTTCAGCCGGTCGCCGATCTGCCGCTGCACGCGAAAGAAGTCCGCGCCGACGCGGTCCATCTTGTTGACGAACGCGATGCGCGGCACCTTGTACTTGTTCGCCTGACGCCACACGGTTTCCGATTGCGGCTGCACGCCGCCGACCGAGTCGTAGACCATGCACGCGCCATCGAGCACGCGCATCGAGCGCTCGACTTCGATCGTGAAGTCGACGTGCCCCGGCGTATCGATGATGTTGATGCGATGTTCCGGATAATTGCCGGCCATGCCTTTCCAGAAGGCCGTCGTTGCCGCGGAGGTGATCGTGATGCCGCGTTCCTGCTCCTGCTCCATCCAGTCCATCGTGGCCGCGCCGTCGTGCACTTCGCCGATCTTGTGCGTCACGCCGGTGTAGAAAAGGATGCGCTCGGTAGTCGTAGTTTTGCCGGCATCGATGTGAGCGCTGATTCCGATATTCCGATAGCGCTCGATGGGAGTCTTGCGGGGCACGTGAACCTCCTGTGGTTTGAGTCGGCGCGGCGTGTGAAGCCAACGCGAATGCGTCGCGCCGAATCTTTTTAGGATAGCGCGTCGGCAGGCTCTTTGCAGGAATCCTGCCAGCCCGGCGCAAGCGACTTCCCGGACGCAAAAAAACCGGCGTGTCGTGCGACGACGCCGGTTGTTCGGGCGGGCAAGAAGCGCGTTACTGCGCGCGCGGCAAGCCTTTGATCTGCGTGCCCGGCTTGATGCCTTTCGCGGCAAACCATCCCTTCGGCATTTCGAGCGCATACACGCCGTTGTTGCGCGGGCAGTGGTTGTTCTCGGTTTCGGCCTGCATCTCGTCGATGTCGGTGATCGTGCCGTCCGCGCGGATGAACGCGATCGACAGCGGGATCAGCGTGTTCTTCATCCAGAAGCAATGCACGGCGTTTTCATTGAACACGAAGAGCATGCCTTCGTTCGGTGCGAGCTGCGTGCGATACATGAGACCTTGCTCGCGATCGGCATCGTTCGCGGCGACGGCGGCGTCGATCACATACATGCCCGCGGTCAGCTTTGCACGCGGAAAGTCGGACGGCTGCTTGGCGCCGGGCGGCATCGTCTGCGCCTGTGCGAGCGGCAATGCGGCGAAGGGCAGGGCAAGCGCGATCACGCATGCGCGCGCGAGCTTGCCGAGGTTGATTTGTTGATTGAAGAAGCGCGAGACGAGATTCACGGCAAAGCTCCCTTTCTGATCGATGGCTTGCGCCTGAGCCGGACAAACCCCGCGCATGTTACTCGATGCGCAGGCACAAAACAAAAGGGCAGACGCCTTGCGGCCATCTGCCCTTTGAACGCCGTAAGGACGGCGGTAATGCTCGTTCTTGACTTCGCTATACCGCCTCTTACAAAAAACTTACTGAGCTGCCGAAGCGGCTGCCGGAGCCGACGCAGCGGCTGCCTTCTTGTGCGACTTCGACGACTTGTGCGACGTCTTCTTGTGAGCCGACTTGTGAGCCGACGAAGCAGCTGCCGGAGCAGCAGCGGCCGGTGCCGAAGCTTCTTGTGCGAAAGCAGCGGTTGCGAACAGGCCAGCGACGAGAGCAGCGATCAGTTTGTTCATCTGTGAATCCTCAGCTTGAGTTAATTAACCAAACGACCCGGTCATTGAGTCATGTCGGTAAACGAGCCACCTACCTTTCGGTTGACACTCGACATCGATAATTCAAATTCGATGCGAATGTGAACGCTTGAACCTTTCAAACTCCCTGGAGCACACAGGTAGTTGTAATCAGTTATTCGCTCATGCCGGATAGCTTTATGCGGCATCTGACGCCCTTAACGCGTCGCGTGAAGAGTCGGTTGACGCGATTTACAGAGAAAATTGCGCGGCGACAAAAAAAATATCGGCGGCGCGATATGCGCTACTCGATCTCGATGACAGCACGTTTAAACACATCGCACTAAACGATGCACACGGCGATGCACACGGCCGATATTCAGGATAGTTGAATGCGATTCAACGAACGCGCTGCCACGGCGCGCGCGGGGCGACCTCGACAGTCTCGCCCGGCGCGAGTCCGAGCGTGAAGATATCGAGCGCGCCGATCGCGACGCGTACGAGCCGCAAGGTCGGAAAGCCGACTGCAGCCGTCATGCGCCGCACCTGCCGATTCTTGCCTTCGGTGATGGCGAGCTCGATCCACGTCGTCGGGATGGCGGCGCGATAGCGGATCGGCGGATTGCGTGGCCAGAGCGCTTCGATGTCGCGTTCGTCGACGAATGCGCTGCGGCACGGCTGCGTCACGTAATCGCCGAGATCGACGCCTTTCGAAAGACGCGCGAGCGCGGCTTCGTCGGGCGCGCCTTCGACTTGCGCCCAATAGCGCTTTACCAGCTTGTGACGCGGCTCCGCGATGCGGGCCTGGAGCGCGCCGTCGTCGGTGAGGAGGAGCAGGCCTTCGCTATCGGCGTCGAGCCGGCCCGCGGGATACACGCCCGGCGTCTTCACCCAGTCGCCGAGCGACGCGCGCGTCTCGTGCGCCGAAAACTGGCAGATGGTGCCGAAGGGCTTGTTCAGGGCGATAAGTGACATGCGAGGCGCGCGGCGTGATCGGATGCGGCATCTTAAAGCATGCGCGCGGCGGCTTTCGGGCGCGCCGGGACAAGCCAGCATGGTTAGAATGATGAAGTGAACTTCATCGCGCGGGTTCATCGCCCGCGCATGCTGCATCGCATCGCTCTCTATCCAGTTTGCTTGCTTCCATTCAAGCCCGGCCTTATTTGGAGTCGACCATGCCGTATCAGCACATCAAGGTTCCGGAAGGCGGTGACAAGATCACCGTCAACGCGGACTTCTCGCTCAACGTCTCGGATCAGCCGATCATCCCGTATATCGAGGGCGACGGCACGGGCGTCGACATCACCCCGGTGATGATCAAGGTCGTCGATGCGGCGGTCGAGAAGGCCTACGGCGGCAAGCGCAAGATTCAATGGATGGAAATCTTCGCGGGCGAAAAGGCGACGCGCGTCTACGGCCCCGACGTGTGGCTGCCGGACGAAACGCTCGAAGTGGTGAAGGATTTCATCGTGTCGATCAAAGGGCCGCTCACGACGCCCGTCGGCGGCGGCATCCGCTCGCTGAACGTGGCGCTTCGTCAGCAACTCGATCTCTACGTGTGTCTGCGTCCGGTGCGCTACTTCAAGGGCGTGCCGTCGCCGGTGCGCGAACCGGAGAAGATCGACATGGTGATCTTCCGCGAGAATTCGGAAGACATCTACGCGGGCGTCGAATGGCCGGCGGATTCGCCCGAAGCGAAGAAGGTCATCAAGTTCCTGCGCGAAGAAATGGGCGTGAAGAAGATCCGCTTCCCTGATTCGTCGGGACTCGGCATCAAGCCCGTTTCGCGGGAGGGCACGGAGCGGCTCGTGCGCAAGGCGATCCAGTACGCGATCGACAACGATCGCCGCTCGGTGACGCTCGTGCACAAGGGCAACATCATGAAGTTCACCGAAGGCGCCTTCCGCGATTACGGCTACGCGCTCGCGCAGAAGGAGTTCGGCGCGGAACTGATCGACGGCGGCCCGTGGATGAAGGTGAAGAATCCGAAGTCGGGCAGCGATATCGTCGTGAAGGACGTGATCGCCGATGCGTTCCTTCAGCAAATCCTGCTGCGTCCCGCCGAATACGACGTGATCGCCACGCTCAACCTGAACGGCGACTACATCTCGGACGCGCTCGCGGCGCAGGTGGGCGGCATCGGCATCGCGCCGGGCGCGAACATGTCGGATTCCGTCGCGATGTTCGAGGCGACGCACGGCACGGCGCCGAAATACGCGGGCAAGGACTACGTGAATCCCGGTTCGGAAATTTTGTCCGCCGAAATGATGCTGCGCCATCTCGGCTGGTTCGAGGCCGCGGACCGCATCATTTCGTCGATGGAGCAGTCGATTCTTTCGAAGCGCGTCACGTACGACTTCGCGCGTTTGATGGAAGGCGCGACGCAAGTATCGTGTTCGGGTTTCGGAGAGGTGATGATCGAGAATATGTGAGGACTCACCTCGATTCGATGTGGTAAATAAAAACCCCGGAAGGCCTACGCCTTCCGGGGTTTTTATTTCGCGCACATGCCTCATATGCGTGCAACGCGCGAGGCATGAAAAAACCCGGCGCGAAGGCCGGGTTTCACGAGGCTAAGTCGATCGAACGGTCAGGCAGCGTCCTGAATGTTCGAAGCTTGTTTGCCTTTCGGTCCCTGGACGATCTCGAAGCTGACCTTCTGGCCTTCCTTGAGCGTCTTGAAACCGTTCATTTGAATCGCCGAGAAATGTGCGAACAGATCCTCGCCGCCTTCATCGGGCGTGATGAATCCGTAGCCTTTCGCGTCGTTGAACCATTTGACCGTACCAGTAGACATTCGTACTTCCCCTCTAACTCTTGTCGCACCCAGAGCACGCTCGAAAAGCTCGACGGCACACCCCACAATGTGAACCGCCCCCTCCTCACAAGCTCACCTCGGCCTCTTTTTTCGTCCGTGGTTGGCCCCCGGAAAAAAGTGCCAGTTTGATTGTTAAATCTCTTAAATCGGGTGTCAAGGAATTTTTGGGATAGCCGTTAAGCTCGTTGCAAAGAGCGCATTCGTAGGGTAATTCCTGCTTTGCGTGTGTGCTGCCGTCCAAGCAAGTCATCTTGAAAAGTCGCATAATCGACTCACTTGTGTGATACCCGGCGGCCCGCAGCGCTTGGTGCTCGGTTTGTTTTTTTTGAAGCTGTGCGATACTGGTTTCGACGAGGTGCAAGCGGGCCGCGCCGAAATGTTGGGCAGCGGCAGGATTCGATGGGCGACACCTGTGCGAGTGCGGTTTTCAGCGACACATTCCGACCGGGCGGTCGGTGCTGGAGCGGCGATTGCGAGGACGTCCGTGATGTTTAGAATGGGTGTATGGCGATCAATCCCAACAAGCAGGATGGCACGGTACTGGAGCGGCAGGAGCAGAAGCTCAAGAAGCCGGCCATGTACAAGGTGGTGCTGCTGAATGACGACTTCACGCCGATGGAATTCGTCGTGATGATCGTGCAGGAATACTTCAATAAGGATCGTGAGACCGCGACGCAGATCATGCTCAAGGTTCATCGCGAAGGCAGGGGAGTTTGTGGGGTCTACACGCGAGACATTGCGTCGACCAAAGTTGAGCAAGTCGTTAGCCATGCACGGCAAGCGGGGCATCCGCTGCAGTGCGTGATGGAGGAAGCATGATTGCCCAGGAACTGGAAGTCAGTCTGCACATGGCGTTTATGGAAGCACGTCAGGCGCGGCATGAGTTCATAACGGTCGAGCACCTGTTGCTCGCCCTGTTGGACAATCCGACCGCGGCTGAAGTGTTGCGCGCCTGCGCAGCCAACATTGAAGATTTGCGTCAGAACCTGCGCAATTTCATTCATGACAACACGCCGACCGTGCCCGGCACGGACGACGTCGATACTCAGCCGACGCTTGGTTTCCAGCGCGTGATCCAGCGCGCGATCATGCACGTGCAATCGACTTCGAATGGCAAGAAGGAAGTGACCGGCGCGAACGTGCTGGTCGCGATCTTCGGCGAGAAGGACTCGCACGCGGTGTACTACCTGCAGCAGCAGGGCGTCACGCGTCTCGATGTCGTGAATTTCATTTCGCACGGCATTGCAAAGACGAATAGCGGCGACGCCGCCAAGGCGAGCAGCGAAGCGAATCCGGAATCGGAAGACGCCGCTGCGCAGAAGGAAACGCCGCTCGCGCAGTTCACGCAGAACCTCAACCAGCTCGCGAAGGACGGCAAGATCGATCCGCTGATCGGCCGTGAACTCGAAGTCGAGCGTGTGGTGCAGGTGCTGTGCCGCCGTCGCAAGAATAATCCGCTGCTCGTCGGCGAAGCCGGCGTCGGCAAGACGGCGATTGCCGAGGGCCTCGCATGGCGCATCACGCGCGGCGAAGTGCCGGACATCCTCGCCGATGCACAGGTCTACTCGCTCGACATGGGCGCGCTGCTCGCCGGCACGAAGTATCGCGGCGATTTCGAGCAACGTCTGAAGACGGTGTTGAAGGAACTGAAAGAGCGTCCGCACGCGATTCTGTTCATCGACGAAATTCATACGCTGATCGGCGCGGGCGCGGCATCGGGCGGCACGCTCGACGCATCGAACCTGCTGAAGCCGGCGTTGTCGTCGGGTCAGTTGAAGTGCATCGGCGCGACCACGTTCACGGAATATCGCGGCATCTTCGAGAAGGACGCGGCGTTGTCGCGGCGTTTCCAGAAGGTCGATGTCACCGAGCCGTCCGTCGAACAGACGGTGGCGATTCTGCGCGGCCTCAAGACGCGCTTCGAAGAGCATCACGGCGTGAAGTATTCGTCGGGTGCGCTGTCGGCGGCGGCGGAACTGTCGGCACGATTCATCACGGACCGTCATCTGCCGGACAAGGCCATCGACGTGATCGATGAAGCGGGCGCGGCGCAACGCATCCTGCCGAAGTCGAAGCAGAAGAAGACCATCGGCAAGAGCGAGATCGAAGAGATCATCTCGAAGATCGCGCGCGTGCCGGCGCAGAGCGTGTCACAGGATGACCGCAGCAAGCTCCAGACGCTCGATCGCGACCTGAAAGCCGTCGTGTTCGGTCAGGATCCGGCGATCGACGCGCTGTCGGCGTCGATCAAGATGGCGCGCGCGGGTCTCGGCAAGCTGGACAAGCCGATCGGCGCGTTCCTGTTCTCCGGCCCGACGGGCGTCGGCAAGACGGAGGTCGCGAAGCAGTTGGCGTTCACGCTGGGCATCGAACTGCTGCGCTTCGACATGTCGGAGTACATGGAACGCCATGCGGTCAGCCGTCTGATCGGCGCGCCGCCGGGATATGTCGGTTTCGACCAGGGCGGTTTGCTGACCGAAGCCGTCACGAAGAAGCCGCATTGCGTGCTGCTCCTCGACGAAATCGAGAAGGCGCATCCGGACATCTACAACGTGCTCTTGCAGGTCATGGACCACGGCACGCTGACGGACAACAACGGACGCAAGGCGGATTTCCGCAACGTCATCATCATCATGACGACGAACGCGGGCGCCGAGGCAATGGGCAAGGCGGTGATCGGCTTCACGTCGCGACGCGAGTCGGGCGACGAAATGGCCGACATCAAGCGCATGTTCACGCCGGAGTTCCGCAACCGTCTGGACCAGATCATCAGCTTCCGTTCGCTGGACGAGGAAATCATCCTGCGCGTGGTCGACAAGTTCCTCATGCAACTGGAAGATCAGTTGCACGAGAAGAAGGTCGATGCGGTCTTCACCGATTCGCTGCGCAAGCACCTGGCGAAGCACGGTTTCGATCCGCTGATGGGCGCGCGTCCGATGCAGCGTCTGATTCAGGACACGATCCGTCGCGCCTTGGCCGACGAGCTCCTGTTCGGCAAGCTGGTCAACGGCGGCCGCGTGACGGTCGATGTCGATGCGGACGACAAGGTGCAGCTGACGTTCGACGAAAACTCGGCGCCGCCGCGCAATCCGAATCCGGAAGCGATCGAAGTGGATTAACGCGTTTAAGGCGGGACGATAAGCGTGGACTCGAAAGAGCCCACGCTTTTTTTTTGCGCGTTTCACAACAAGCCGTTCCTTGCTCAAGCATGTTTAATGTATCCGTGTCCCATCCCATCAGTCTCGAAGTCCAGATGATGCGCGGAAACGAGCAAGCGCGTCTTCTGTTTGCGTCCTCACGGGTTGAGCGTTCCGACCATGATGTTGATCGAGCTGATGGTTACGATGCGCAAGTCTTTATCTCCAGTTGTACCTGAGAGCCGAAACTTGCCGTGTTCCCCGTTATTGCTGTGAAACGAGACTGCCGATGAGGGTTTTACGAAGTCCGGCGACACTCCGAATATGGTGAAAAATCTCCAGCCGATTCCTTGCATGCACGACGAATCGTGGTGATCGTCGGGGCTCGCCAGTACGGTTTCCAGAGGCGGGGGCGGAAGCGGGCCAAGGATGATTTCCTCGCAGTCATTGCCGTGTATGTCTGCATCTACTTGAATGGCGACAAGGTAGAACAGGCCGTTATACGACGTCGGAAACATTTGCGCGGTGTAGGTGTTGGAGTAGAAACTCACTTGAGCCACATCGAGCTTACTTACTACGGTAGAAGTTGTTTCGCCCAGAAGCGCCTGCCCATCACGGCCGGGGTTGCAGACTGATTGGACGCCAGCGTCATTGGAGTAAAACCAGTGGTCATAGAATTTGAATCCGCTGGCAGGCGGTGCAAGGCCGGACAGCGAGACGTTGGGAAATTCCAGTGCGAGCTGGTAGTTGTCTGAAAACATACATTCTTGGGCCATGATGCACTCCTAGAGATATGACTGTGAATCCTAAATAAAGCGGCGCGGATTAATCCAATTGGATCGAGTATTGAAGCGGTCTACATGGCTACCTCCACGGGTTTATTAAGTCAGCGTCGACAACAAACATTTGAATCGGAATTTCGCAGCGAAAACGTGCGTGAAAACATTGGGCTCATCGCCAAGCGATGAACTCGATGCTGTCTCGAACAACGCGCCGAGATAGCTGCAGTTATGTTGATGGAGATAGTCCGCGCGTTCTTTTGTTGTAGGGAGTTATAGGTTTGTAATGTCAAAATAACTGTGAAGGTTTGTAATACGCGCAAGCGATTTGATTGCGAGAATTTTCCTATTTGAAAGCTCGATATTTTGGATCGTTAAACAAAAACGCGGATTATCTAAAAGATAATCCGCGTTTCATCGGTAATGGAACTGATCAGTGGGACGATCTATGTCTCGTCCCAGCGCGAGTGCATTCGCTTTCAGTGTTTCCCGGTACTTCCAAATCCACCAAGCCCGCGCTCGCTCGCTTCGAAATCATCGACGATATTGAACTGCGCCTGCACGACCGGCACGATCACCATCTGTGCGAGACGCTCCATCGGGTTCAGCGTGAACGCGGTGTCGCCGCGATTCCACGTCGAAACCATCAGTTGGCCTTGATAATCCGAATCGATCAGCCCAACGAGATTGCCGAGAACGATGCCATGCTTGTGACCCAGACCCGAGCGCGGAAGGATCATCGCGGCATAGCCGGGATCGGCGAGATGTATGGCGAGGCCGGTCGGCACGAGCACGGTCTGATGCGGCTCGATGACGAGCGGCGCATCGAGGCACGCGCGCAGATCGAGGCCCGCGCTGCCGGGCGTGGCGTAGGCGGGCATGAAGTCGCGCATGCGCGCATCGAGAATCTTGACGTCGAGTTTCATGGATCGAGGCGTTATTGAATGGAATGGCCGAGCTCGAAAGCATCGGCGGGAAGTCGATAGGAGCGCGTGCGCGCGGCGTCGAGTTCGGTCACGACAACAGCGTGCCGCCGGTCTTCGGCGCGCGTTTTGCGATCTCCGCGATCAGCGTGCGCGCGAGTTCCTGCTTGCCGGCGCGCGGCAGCGGTGTCGTGCCGCTTTCTTCGAACAGCACGACTTCGTTGTCGTCGCGTCCGAACGTGAGCTGTCCGATATTGCCGATCAGCAGCGGCACGTTCTTGCGCTTGCGTTTCTCATCGCCATGAACCTCGAGATTGCCGCTTTCCGCCGCAAAGCCGACGCAAAAAGGCGGATTCGGCAGCTTCGCCACCGACGCGAGAATGTCCGGATTCTCGATGAAGTTGAACGTCGGCAACGCGTCGGCGGTCTTTTTGATCTTCTGCTCGCTGACGTGATCGACGCGCCAGTCCGCCACCGCGGCGACCGCGATGAAGATGTCGGTGTCAGGGGTCGCGGCCATCACCGCATCGTGCATTTCCTGCGCGGTCTGCACGTCTTCGCGATACACGCCCCACGGCGTCGGCAGGGAAACCGGACCGGCGACGAGATGCACGTCCGCGCCCGCCTGCGCCGCCGCGCGTGCGAGCGCGAAGCCCATCTTGCCCGACGAACGATTGGTGATGCCGCGGACCGGATCGAGCGGCTCGAAGGTCGGACCGGCGGTAATCAGCACGCGCTGGCCGCGCAGAATCTTCGGCTGAAAGAACGCGCAGATCGCTTCGAACGCGGCTTCCGGCTCGATCATGCGGCCGTCGCCGACTTCGCCGCACGCCTGCGAGCCCGAATCCGGACCGAGCACTTCGACGCCATCGGCGCGAAGCTGGCTGACATTGCGCTGCGTCGGCGGGCTTTGCCACATCTGGCGGTTCATCGCGGGCACGACGAGCAGCGGGCAATCGCGCGCGATGCACAGCGTCGAAAGCAGGTCGTCGCACATGCCATGCGCGAGCTTCGCCATGAAGTCGGTCGAGGCGGGCGCGATGACGATCGCATCCGCTTCGCGCGAAAGATCGATGTGCGGCATGTTGTTCGGCATGCGCGCATCCCACTGCGACGTGTACACGGGACGGCCCGACAGCGCCTGCATCGTGACGGGCGTGATGAACTGCGTGGCCGCTTCGGTCATCACGATCTGCACGGTTGCGCCGGCCTTGACGAGCAGGCGCGTCAGTTCGGCGATCTTGTAGCAGGCGATGCCGCCGGTCAGTCCTAAAACGAGATGTTTGCCCGCGAGTTCCAACTTGCCTCCATCGCAAAAGAACACGGCTCCGTGAGAGGAGCCGCGTCGTGAATATCAACGTGAACCGCGCACGCGCCGCAGTTCGTCGAAAATCAGCAGGACCGCGCCGACGGTGATCGCGCTATCGGCGAGGTTGAACGCCGGCCAGTGCCACGCGTTCACATGAAAATCCAGAAAGTCGATGACGTGCCCGTACGCAATCCGGTCGATGACATTGCCGATCGCACCGCCCATGATGAGCGACAACGCCGTGCAGAACATGCGCTGCCCCGAATGGCGCTTGAGCAGATAGCAAATCACGATCGCCGCGACGACGCCCAACGCCGTGAACGCCCAGCGCTGCCAGCCGCCCGCCATCGCGAGGAAGCTGAACGCCGCGCCGCGGTTGTAGACGAGCAGCAGATTGAAAAAGGGCGTGAGCGCATGCGGATCGCCATAGGCGAACACGCGCTGCACGGCGATCTTCGTCAACTGGTCGAACAGAATGACGATCAGCGCGACGCCGAGCCACGGCGCGAGCGAACCGCTGCTCGCGGTTCTAACGGAAGTTTGCTTTGCCATCGTTCGAGCCATTTATGCCGCGCCTCGCGTTTCGCCTGCGCCGAAGAGATTGGAGAAGCAGCGGCCGCAGAGGCCCGGATGTTCCGGGTGCGAGCCGACATCGGCGCAATAGTGCCAGCAGCGCTCGCACTTCATGTAGCTCGACGCGGCGACATCGACGCCTTCTTCTGCTTCGCTCGCCACCTTTTCCACTTGCGCCGACGACGTGATCAGCACGAAGCGCAATGCATCGCCGAGACTCGCGAGTGCGTCGTAACGCGCGCCGCTCGCACGAACCACGACTTCCGCCTGCAGCGACGAACCGATCTGATTGGCCGTGCGCGCTTCTTCGAGCGCCTTGGTGACGTCGCCGCGCGCGCTGCGGATGAGCGTCCACTTGTCGAGCAGATCGCCGCCGTTCGCGATCTCCGGATACGTCGCGAAGACTTCCGTGAAGATCGTTTCCTGACCGGGCTTGAGCACCTTGTACGCTTCTTCGGCCGTGAACGACAGATACGGCGCGACGAGACGCAACAAGCCGTGCGCGATATGGAACAGCGCGGTTTGCGCGCTGCGGCGCTCGCGCGAATCGGGCTTCGTGGTGTAGAGGCGATCCTTCAGCACGTCGAGATAGAAGCCGCCGAGGTCTTCCGAGCAGAATGTCGCGATCTTCGCGACGACCGGATGGAATTCGTACTTCTCGTAGTGCGCGAGGGCGTCGTCCTGCAGATTGCGCGTGAGCGCGATGGCGTATCGATCGATTTCGAGCCAGTCCTGAACCGGCAGCGCGTTCTTGTCGAAATCGAAGTCCGACAGATTCGCGAGCAGGAAGCGCAGCGTGTTGCGGATACGGCGATACGTCTCCGTCACGCGCTTCAGGATTTCCTCGGAGATCGCGAGCTCGCCCGAATAGTCCGTCGATGCGATCCACAAACGGATGATTTCCGCGCCAAGGCGATTGGACACTTCGTGCGGATCGATGCCGTTGCCGAGCGACTTCGACATCTTGCGGCCTTCGCCATCGACGGTGAAGCCGTGCGTGAGCAGCGCGTCGTAGGGCGCGCGGCCGTCGAGCATCGACGCGGTGAGCAGCGACGAATGGAACCAGCCGCGATGCTGGTCCGAGCCTTCGAGATAGAGATCGGCCGGAAACTGCAGCGAATCCTTGTGCGAGCCGCGCAGCACGTGCCAGTGCGTCGTGCCGGAATCGAACCACACGTCGAGCGTGTCGCGGTTCTTCTCGTACATGTTGGCTTCGTCGCCGATCAGTTCGCGCGGATCGAGCGATTGCCACGTTTCGATGCCGCCTTCCTCCACACGCTTCGCCACTTCTTCCAGCAACTCCAGCGTGCGCGGATGCAGCTCGCCGGTTTCCTTGTGCACGAAGAACGCCATCGGCACGCCCCACTGACGCTGACGCGAAAGCGTCCAGTCCGGGCGATTCGCGATCATGCTGTAAAGACGCTGCTTGCCCCATGACGGATAAAACGCCGTGTTCTCGACGCCTTCCAGCGCGATCTCGCGCAGCGTGCGGCCGCCGTCCTTCGGCTTCACGTCCATGCCGGCGAACCATTGCGAGGTCGCGCGATAGATGATCGGCGTCTTGTGGCGCCAGCAGTGCATGTAGCTGTGCGTGTACTTTTCGCTCTTGAGCAGCGATCCCGCGCCTTCGAGCGCTTCGACGATCTGCGGATTCGCCTTCCAGATCGAGAGCCCGCCGAACAGCGGCAACGATTCGATATAGCGGCCATCGCCCATCACCGGGTTGATGATGTCCGAGTCCGGCATGCCGTGCGCCTTGCACGACACGAAGTCTTCCACGCCATACGCCGGCGACGAATGCACGATGCCCGTGCCGCTTTCCGTCGTCACGTAATCGCCGAGATAGACCGGCGCCGTGCGCTTGTAGCCCGGATGCGCTGCCGCGAGCGGATGGTGGAAGCGCAGGTTCGCGAGCTTTTCGCCGGTCGTCGTCGCGATGACTTCGCCCGTCAGGCCGTAGTTCTGCAGGCACGCTTCGACGCGCTCCTGCGCGAGGATCAGGAGACCGCGCGGCGTATCGACGAGCGCGTAGACGATCTCCGGATGCACGTTCAGCGCCTGGTTCGCGGGAATGGTCCAGGGCGTCGTCGTCCAGATGACGATGCCGCCTTCCGTCTTCGGCAGCGCGGGCAGGCCGAACGCCTGCGCGGACTTCTCCGGTTCGGCGAACGCGAACATGACGTCGATGGTCGGATCGGTCTTGTCCTTGTATTCGACTTCCGCTTCGGCCAGCGCCGAGCCGCAGTCGAAGCACCAGTTTACCGGCTTCAGGCCGCGGAACACGAAGCCCTTCTCCATGATCTTGCCGAGCGCGCGGATCTCGCCCGCTTCGTTGGCGAAGTTCATCGTCTTGTACGGATTGTCCCAGTCGCCGAGCACGCCCAGGCGCCGGAAGCCGACCTTCTGTTTTTCGATCTGTTCGCCCGCATACGCGCGCGCCTTCCGCATCACTTCGATGGCGGGCAGCGTCTTGCCGAACTGCTTTTCGATCTGGATTTCGATCGGCATGCCGTGACAGTCCCAGCCCGGCACGTAGACCGCGTCGAAGCCCGCGAGATTGCGCGCCTTGACGATCATGTCCTTCAGGATCTTGTTGACGGCGTGACCGAGGTGGATGTCGCCGTTCGCATACGGCGGGCCGTCGTGCAGGATGAACTTCTTGCGGCCCTTCGACGCCGCGCGGATCTTCTCGTAGATCTTGTTGTCCTGCCACTCCTTGACCCACGCGGGTTCGCGCTTGGGCAGGTCGCCGCGCATCGGGAAGGGCGTGTCGAGCAGGTTGACGGGATACTTCGAGGAGGCTTTTTCTTTCTTGTCGCTCATGGGTGACTCAGTGAATTCGGTGAGACGGCGCTCGTCTTTTAGCGCGCGGTGATTCGGAAGCGGGGCAGCGGACGGCACAAGAACGCGCCGCACGCTCACCTAATTCGGTCGGTCGCCGAGATGGCGAAGCCCGTCGCGCGGCTGCCGGCGTTGCTCGCGGGCGGCAGGCCGAAGTACGCGCGCGCGTTGTCGACGTCTTTCGCGATGGCGCGGCCGAGCGTTTCGAGGTCGACGTACTTTTCCTCGTCGCGCAGCTTCTTCAGGAATTCGACGCGCACGAGCTTGCCGTAGGCGTCGCCGTGCCAGTCGAGCACGAACACTTCGAGCAGCACGCGGCCGGAATCGTCGACGGTCGGGCGCAGGCCGAGGCTCGCGACGGCGGGCAGCGGTTCATCGGCGAGGCCGTGCACGCGCACGACGAAGATGCCCGCGAGCGCCGGCCGCTTGTGCGCGATCGGCAGATTCAGCGTGGGAAAGCCGAGATCGCGTCCGAGCTTCGCGCCGTGCACGACGTGACCGCTGATGACATACGGGCGCCCGAGCGCGACTTGCGCCGCGTCGAGATCGCCCGCGACGAGCGACGCCCGCACCGACGACGACGATATGCGCGTGCCGTTCGGATGCGCGACCGTTGCCATCTGCTCGACTTCGAAGCCGTATTTCTCGCCGGCGGCTTTCAACGACTCGAAATTGCCCGCGCGTTTCGCGCCGTAGCAGAAGTCGTCGCCGACCATGACCCAGCGCGCGTGCAGGCCATCGACGATGACGTTCTTCACGAACGTATCCGGCGATTGTCCCGCGAACGTCTTGTTGAAATGCTCGACCACCACGCGATCGACGCCGTTGGTGCGCAGCGCTTCGAGCTTGTCGCGCAGCATCGCGATGCGCGGCGGCGCGCCCGCCGGATTGAAGAACTCGCGCGGATGCGGCTCGAAAGTCATCACGCAGACCGGCAGGCCGCGTGCGTCGGCGGCTGCCCGCACGTGCGCGAGCAGCGCCTGGTGGCCGCGATGGACACCGTCGAAATTGCCGATGGTCAGTGCGCAGGGCGCCCGGCTTTCGGCATTGGGGAGGCCGCGAAAGACTCTCACGATAGGCGATGGTCGGTGGGAGGGGCTGATGCTGCAAAGCGTTAGATTATAAACGCTCGCAAGGAGGGACGGGCGCGAGCGCCCCGGCGCGATGCCTGACCGAACCCGTTTGGCACGATTTTCGCACCCTTCGAATGATAAAATCCGCGGATGAAAAAAATCGTCATTCTGATCTCCGGACGCGGGAGCAACATGGAGGCCGTCGTGCGTGCTTGCGCGCGCGAAGGCTGGCCGGCTCGCGTCTGCGCGGTCATTTCCAACCGGCCCGATGCCGCCGGGCTAGGCTTCGCGGCCGCGAACGGCATCGAAACGAAGGTGGTGGATCATCGTCAGTTCGACGGTCGCGAATCGTTCGATGCCGCGCTCGCGCGCGAAATCGATCGCTTCGAGCCCGATCTCGTCGTATTGGCCGGCTTCATGCGCGTGCTGACCGACGCCTTCGTCGGGAAATATGCCGGGCGCATGCTCAACATTCATCCGTCGCTGCTGCCGTGTTTTCCGGGCTTGCGTACGCATCAGCAGGCGCTCGACGCCGGCGTGCGCGTGCACGGCGCAAGCGTGCATTTCGTGACGCCGACGCTCGATCACGGGCCGATCGTCGCGCAAGGCGCGGTGCCGGTCGTCGCCGGCGACGATGCCGCCGCGCTCGCCGCGCGCGTGCTCAAGGTCGAGCACGACATCTATCCGCGCGCGGTGCGCTGGTTTATCGAAGGGCGTCTTTCTATCGAAGGGGAGCGCGTCGCGCTCACGCCGTCTGAGCCGCAATGGCTCTTTGCCGACATTGCCGGGGAGGGCGTATGAGGCTGCATGGATTTCTGATCGGACAAACCGAAACGCTGCTTGCGGACGTGCTCCGCTTTTCCGGCCCCGCCGATGCCGCGACGAGCCGCTTTTTCCGCGCGCATCCGAAGCTCGGGCACGGCGAGCGCGGCGTGATCGCCGAGGCGGTTTTCGCGGTGCTGCGCCGGAAGATGGAGTTTTCGCATCTCGCGGAAAGCGGCAGCGGCAACCAGGCGCGCCGTCTGGCGCTGCTCGGGCTGATGCAGACGGCCGGGCTCTCCGCGCTGAAGCCGTTCGTCTCGGCCGATGAGTATCAATGGCTCTCGCAAGTCTCGAAGATCGATCCGGCGAGCTTGCCGGTGCGCGTGCGGACCAACCTGCCGCAGTGGATCTACGACGCGATGGGCAAGCGCTTCGAGCCGGAGGAACTCGCGCAGCTCGCTGCCGCGCTGAACTATCCCGCGCCGCTCGATCTGCGCTCGAATCCGATCAAGGCGGATCGCAAGGTCGTGCTGAAGGCGCTGACCGAAGCGGGCATCGACGCCGGCGAAATGCCGTTCGCGCCGTTCGGCATCCGCGTGGACGGCAAGCCGGCGCTCACGCGTCTCGCGCCGTTCCAGGAAGGCTGGATCGAAGTGCAGGACGAGGGTAGCCAGTTGCTCTGCTCGCTGATGGCTCCGCGCCGCGGCGAAATGATCGTCGATTTCTGCGCGGGCGCGGGCGGCAAGACGCTCGCCCTCGGCGCGATGATGCGCTCGACCGGCCGTCTCTACGCCTTCGACGTGTCCGATCGCCGGCTCGCGAAGCTCAAGCCGCGGCTTGCGCGCAGCGGTCTGTCGAACGTGAATCCGGTGCTGATCGACAGCGAGCACGACGCGAAGATCAAGCGTCTCGCGGGCAAGATCGACCGCGTGCTCGTCGATGCGCCGTGCTCGGGCCTCGGCACGCTGCGTCGCAATCCGGATCTGAAGTGGCGCCAGTCGCCCGCGACCGTCGCGGAACTCACGCCCAAGCAGCTCTCGATCCTGTCGAGCGCCGCGCGCCTCGTGAAGACCGGCGGCCGTCTCGTCTATGCGACCTGCTCGATGCTCGAAGCGGAGAACGAAGACGTCGTGAAGCAGTTTCTCGAGACGCATCCGAACTTCCGCGTCGTGCCCGCGCGCGACGTGCTGGCGGAACAGCGCATCGATCTCGATACGGGCGAATTCCTGTCGCTGTGGCCGCACAAGCACGGCACCGACGGCTTCTTCGCGGCGGTGCTGGAGCGCGTGCCGGACGCCGCAAAAGCGCCCAAAGCGGCCGAAGAAACCGCGTAAGCAATGCAGAACCACTTCCTGAACGAACTCTCCGCGCGGCTCTTCCGCGATTTCGGCGAGCCGGAAGTGATCTGGCAGGTGGCCGCGCTCGTCGGCCTGCTCGTAGTGGCATGGTGGTGCGCGCGTCTGCTTCGCAAGAAGCTCGATGCGCGCCGCCAGTCGCGTTTCGAAGCCGTGCGCTTCGGCGCGGAAAGTCTCAACAAGGCGCTGTTTCCGTTGCTCGGCACGGTTTTCGTGTCGATCGCGCAGGTCGTGCTCGCGCCGTTCATCCATACGTCGCTGTTGCGGCTCGCGCTCGTGCCGCTGTGCGGCATCACCGTCATCTACACGATGCTCTACGTCGCGCGGCGCGTGTTCAGCCGCGGCCAGACGGAGCACGAGGCGAACGCGCTGCTGTATCTCTTCGAGAAACTCGTCACCGTGATCGTCTGGGTGACGATGGTGCTCACCGTCATGGGCATTCAGGACGACGTCGTCCACTGGATGGCGAGCGTGCGCTTCAACTTCGCGAACGCGCACATGACGCTGCTCTCGCTCGCCTCGGGCGTGCTGTGGGTGTGCGTGACGCTGATCGTCGCGATGTGGGCGGGCGCGCTGCTCGACGACCGCCTGATGCGCGCCCGCTCGCTCGACGCGAATCTCAAAGTGGTGCTCGCGCGCGTCGGCCGCGCGCTGATGATCCTCGCCGCCATTCTGGTGAGCTTGTCGATCGTCGGCATCGACATCACGGTGCTCGGCGTGTTCGGCGGCGCGCTCGGCGTCGGGCTGGGCTTCGGCTTGCAGAAGATCGCGAGCAATTACGTATCGGGCTTCATCATTCTGCTGGACCGCTCCTTGCGGCTCGGTGACATGATCAATGTCAGCGGAAATCAGGGCACGGTCACGCAGATTCGCACCCGATACACGGTGGTGCGCGGCCTCGACGGCATCGAAACGCTGATTCCGAACGAAAAGCTCATCACCGACGTGGTGCAGAACCATTCGTCGTTTCTCACGCGCGGCAACGCGAAGATCGCGGTGCAGGTGAGCTATCGCTGCGACGTCGAACGCGCGATGCAGTTGCTCGTCGAAGCAACGCAGGGCGTCGAGCGCGTGTTGCAGGACCCGGCGCCCGCGGCGCTGCTCGCGAGCTTCGGCGCGGACGGAATCAACCTCGAACTGAGCTTCTGGATCGAAGAGGCCGCCAAAGGTACAGGCGGCGTAAAGTCGCACGTGAATCGGGCGGTTTGGCGGTTATTCTGCGAGCATGGCATTGAAATCCCGTACGCTCAGCGCGAGATAAGGATTATCGACGGCGTGCCCCGCCCGGGCGGCGAATCGGTACTTTATGCCGGAAGCGGCGGTGAAAGCGCTGCGCCTGCCGCCTGATCGCTGATCGTCAGAACCAATCGTTCGATCTGGCGTCGGAATCAACACCAATTCGGGGCGTGAGTTTTTCCTCGTTTTGGTACGATTCAAAAAATTTCACCTTTAGGACAAAGACTTGGAACGCATGCAGTAGAATGCGATCGAACTTGCGCACGTTCCTTTCATGTGCCCAACGCGTTGTTCGAAGTCTGTTCGACCGGCCATTTTTCCCGAATTTCACAGCTACACAGGTAACTGCCTTGCTGAATTCTTCCCTTGAATTTCTCGCCAACGGATTGCTGGACTTCTCCTGGTGGCAGATTCTGCTGTTCACGCTTGCGATGACTCACGTCACGATCGCCGGCGTCACGATTTACCTGCACCGTTGCCAGGCGCATCGCGCGCTGGATCTGCATCCGGTCGCGAGCCACTTCTTCCGTTTCTGGCTGTGGATGACCACCGGCATGTTGACCGGCCAGTGGGCGGCGATCCACCGCAAGCACCACGCGAAGTGCGAAACCGAAGAAGATCCGCACAGCCCGCAGACGCGCGGCATCTGGAAGGTGCTGCTCGAAGGCGCGGAGCTTTATCGCGCGGAAGCGAAAAACGAAGAAACCATGCGCAAGTTCAGTCACGGCACGCCGAACGACTGGATGGAACGCAACGTCTACACGCGTTATCCGATCCTGGGCATCAGCATCATGATGGTCATCGACGTGGCGCTGTTCGGCATCGTCGGTCTGTCGGTCTGGGCCGTGCAGATGATCTGGATCCCGTTCTGGGCGGCGGGCGTCGTCAACGGTCTCGCGCACTGGTGGGGCTACCGCAACTTCAATTCGTCGGATGCATCGACGAACATCTTCCCGCTCGGCATTCTGATCGGCGGCGAAGAACTGCATAACAACCATCACACGTTCGCGACGTCCGCGAAGCTGTCGAGCAAGTGGTACGAGTTCGACATCGGCTGGCTGTACATCCGCATGATGTCGATGGTCGGCCTCGCGAAGGTCAAGAAGGTCGCGCCGACGCCGAAGCTCGCCGCCAGCAAGGCCGTCGTCGATCAGGACACGCTGCAGGCCGTGCTCGCCAACCGCTACGAAGTGATGGCGCGCTACGGCAAGGCGCTCAAGCACGCCTACGCGCAGGAACTGGCGAAGCTGAAGGAGGCCGGCGCGCGCGAGAAGTATCAGTTGATGCGCGGTGCGCGCAAGTGGTTCCACAAGGAAGAAGACGGCCTGAACGAGCCGCAGTTGAAGCAACTGCCGGAGCTGACTTCGGATAATCAGAAGCTGCGCACGTTCATCGAGCTGCGCAAGGATCTGTCGGCGATGTGGGATCGCTCCAACGCATCGCGCGAGCAACTCGTCACGCAATTGCAGGACTGGTGCCATCGCGCGGAAGAAAGCGGCATCAAGGCGCTGCAGGACTTCGCGTTGCGTCTGCGCCGCTACGCCTGACGCGCGATATCCGTTAAAATTTGAGGACGTCACAAGACCCCGCTCTGGCGGGGTCTTTGTTTTTGTGCAGCCGATTCTTGCGTTACGTTGTTGGCACGGAGCAGGGGACAGGGACATGGAAGCGATCAGGAGCGTCGAGTACGACCGGCCGCAAGGCCTGACGTGTGGAGTGGGCGAAGCGTGGGCGCGCGTGCCGGACGCACCGTCGGCCGAACGGAAGCGCGAGTTGAAGGAGCGCATTCGCGCGTTGCTCAAGCGCGAAGAAGCCGTGCTCGTCGCGCACTATTATGTCGACGCTGAGCTCCAGGAACTCGCCGACGAAACTGGCGGCTGCGTTGCCGACTCGCTCGAAATGGCGCGTTTCGGCCGCGATCATGCTGCGAAAACGCTGGTCGTCGCGGGCGTGCGTTTCATGGGCGAGACGGCCAAGATTCTGAGTCCGGACAAACGCGTGCTGATGCCCGATCTCGACGCGACCTGCTCGCTCGACCTCGGCTGCCCGGCCGACGAATTCTCAGCATTCTGCGACGCGCATCCGGACCGCACGGTCGTCGTGTACGCGAACACGAGCGCGGCCGTGAAGGCGCGCGCGGACTGGATGGTCACATCGTCGATCGGGCTTGAAATCGTCGCCGATCTGCACGCGCGCGGCGAAAAAATCCTGTGGGCGCCGGATCGTCACCTCGGCAGCTATATCCAGAAGAAGACCGGCGCGGACATGCTGCTGTGGCAAGGTTCATGTCTCGTCCACGACGAGTTCAAGGGCATCGAGCTCGATTTGCTGCGCAACGAATATCCCGACGCGAAAATCCTCGTGCACCCGGAATCGCCGGAAGGCGTCGTCGCGCTCGCGGATGTCGTCGGCTCGACCACGCAACTCATCGACGCCGCGGTGAAGCTGGACGCGAAGCGCTTCATCGTCGCGACGGACCTCGGCATCCTGCACAAGATGCGGCTCGCCGCGCCCGGCAAGATTTTCATCGAAGCGCCGACCGCCGGGAACAGCGCGACCTGCAAGAGCTGCGCGCACTGTCCGTGGATGGCGATGAACGGTCTCGCCAATCTCGCCGACGTGCTCGAACGCGGTCACAACGAGATTCACGTCGATCCGGCCATCGGGCAGCGCGCGCGCGTGCCGATCGATCGCATGCTCGACTTCGCGGCGCGTCACAAGAAACGCGTGCAGGCGAGCGGCGATCTCGCCAAGGACGGAACGCTGTTTTCGAACGTGGGAGCCGCGTGATGACGTATCCGGCGATTTTCGAGGAAGTCCGCAAGCAATACGGCGAAGCATTCGACGATGCGCTCGCACGCAATGTCGTCGATGCGCTCGAAGAAGACGTCGGCACGGGCGATCACACCGGGCGCCTCGTGCCCGCCGACGCCCGCCGCACCGCGCGCATCATCGTGCGCGAGGAAGCGGTGCTGTGCGGCGCGCCTTGGTTCGACGAAGTCATGCGCCGCGTCGATCCGACGATCGAAGTCGAATGGCAGTATCGCGAAGGCGATCGCATGGCGGCCAACTCCACGGTCGTACTGCTGCACGGCCCGGCGCGCTCGCTTCTGACGGCGGAGCGCAACGGCCTCAACTTCCTGCAATTGCTGTCGGGCGTCGCGACCGCCACGCGCCGCTATGTCGACGCGATCGAAGGCGCGCGCGCACGGATTCTGGACACACGCAAGACGCTGCCGGGCTTGCGGCTCGCGCAGAAATACGCGGTGCGCGTCGGCGGCGGCGCGAATCAGCGCCTCGCGCTCTACGACGGCATTCTCATCAAGGAAAACCATATCGCAGCGGCGGGCGGCGTCGGCGCGGCGATGGATGCGGCGCTCGCGCTGAAGGCGGGCGTGCCGATTCAGATCGAGGTCGAAACGCTGGAGCAACTCGAGACGGCGCTCGCACATCGGGCCGAATCGATCCTGCTCGACAACTTCACGCTCGACATGATGCGCGACGCGGTGCGCATCACGGCCGGGCGCGCGTTGCTCGAAGTGTCGGGTGGCGTGAACTTCGACACGGTGCGCGCGATCGCGGACACGGGCGTCGATCGCATTTCCGTCGGCGCGCTCACAAAAGACCTGCGCGCGACCGATTTCTCGATGCGTCTGCTCTAAAGGCTCGTGCGGCGCGCGGCCGGCGGCATCAGCACCGTCGGCAGCGCTTTCGGCAAGGTCGCGGGCCAGTCGCGGCTGTAGTGCAGGCCGCGGCTCTCGCGGCGCGAGCACGCGCTTTCGACGATCAGCGACGCCACATCGACGAGATTGCGCAGTTCCAGCAGATCGCGGCTCACCTTGAAGTTGGCGTAGTACTCGTGAATCTCGTCGCGCAGCAGCGCGATGCGATGTTGCGCGCGCGCAAGGCGCTTGTCCGTGCGCACGATGCCGACGTAATTCCACATCAGGCGGCGCAGCTCGTCCCAATTGTGCGCGACGACGACTTCCTCGTCCGGATCGGACACGCGGCTTTCGTCCCAGTCGGGCAGTTGGGCGTGACAACCATTCGAGAAGCCGTCCGCTTCGATCGCCTGCGCCGTCGCGCGCCCGATCACGAGGCATTCCAGCAGGGAATTGCTCGCGAGCCGGTTCGCGCCGTGCAGACCCGTGTACGACGTCTCGCCGACCGCATACAGCCCCGGACGATCCGTGCGCCCCGCGAGGTCCGTGACGACGCCGCCGCAGGTGTAATGGGCGGCGGGCACGACGGGAATCGGCTCCTTCGCGATATCGATGCCGAATTCGGCGCAGCGCGCGAGGATCGTCGGAAAGTGCTCTTCGAGAAACGCGCGCGGCTGGTGGCTGATGTCGAGATACACGCAATCGATGCCACGCTTCTTGATCTCGAAGTCGATCGCGCGCGCGACGATATCGCGCGGCGCGAGCTCGGCGCGCTCGTCGTGCGCGGGCATGAAGCGCGTGCCGTCCGGCAGACGCAGCACGCCGCCTTCGCCGCGCACCGCTTCGGAGATCAGAAACGACTTCGCATACGGATGGAAGAGGCACGTCGGATGGAACTGGATGAACTCCATGTTCGCGACGCGGCAGCCCGCGCGCCACGCCATTGCGATGCCGTCGCCGGTCGCGGTGTCGGGATTGGTCGTATAGAGATAGACCTTGCCCGCGCCGCCTGTCGCGAGAACGGTGTGCGGCGCCTGGATCGTCACGGTGCGGCCCGAGTTCAGATCGAGCGCGTAGAGGCCGTGACAGCGATGGCCGGGCAGCCCGAGACGGTCGGACGTGATCAGGTCGATCGCGTAGTGATCTTCGAGGACGGTGATGTTCGGATGGTTGCGCACGCGTTCGGAAAGCGTCGTGACCACCGCGTGGCCGGTCGCGTCGGCGGCGTGGATGATGCGGCGATGACTGTGACCGCCTTCGCGCGTCAGATGGAAGCCGAGTTCGGCGGAGACATCGCGCGTGAAGGGCACGCCTTCGTCGATGAGCCATTCGATCGCGGCGCGCCCGTTTTCGACGATGAAGCGCGTCGCGGCTTCGTCGCACAGTCCGCCGCCCGCGACGAGCGTATCGTCGACGTGATTGTCGACGCTGTCGGCGGAGTCCAGCACCGCCGCGATGCCGCCTTGCGCCCAATCGCTCGCGCCGACGCTCGCCGCGCGCTTCGCGAGAATCGCGACGCGCCGCGTCTCGGCCAGATTGAGCGCGACGCTCAGACCCGCGAGGCCGCTTCCTACGATCGCCACATCGAAATTCATGCTGCCGGTTCTCCGTCCGTGTTCTTCGTCGATAGCCGGCAAGCATAACGCGCATGAACATTCCGTGACAGCGAAAACCCCCGCACGATCGTGTGCAAAGCGTGTTAAAGCGGCGCCGGAAAACAAAAAGCCCCGCGAGGTGCGGGGCTTTCTGCTGTCTTCGTGCAGGCTACTCAAAAATCAAGCGGCTTACTTGATCTTGGTTTCCTTGTACTCAACGTGCTTGCGGACGACCGGATCAAATTTCTTGATCAGCATCTTTTCCGGCATGTTGCGCTTGTTCTTGGTCGTCGTGTAGAAGTGACCCGTGCCTGCGGTCGATTCCAGCTTGATCTTGTCGCGTGCGCCCTTGGCCATGTGCGTGCTCCTTAGATTTCACCGCGTGCGCGCAGGTCTGCGAGCACGGCGTCAATACCGTTCTTGTCGATCAGGCGCAGGCCGGCGTTCGAAACGCGCAGACGCACCCAGCGATTTTCACTTTCAACGAAGAAACGGCGATTCTGCAGGTTCGGCAGGAAGCGACGCTTGGTCTTGTTGTTTGCGTGGGAAACGTTGTTGCCCGACATCGGGCCTTTCCCAGTTACTTGGCATACGCGTGCCATGGTGACACTCCTAATACACGTTGAGTCCGAGACGAACGCTCGAATCGAAAGCACTCGCTTTCAGCTTCGATGCCTCTTATCGCCCAATTTGCCGATCGGGGACTTGGCAGCACGGTTATGCCAATGAGGGCCGCATTCGTTCAGAACAGGCGGGTTGAGAAAAGCAAACGAGGATTCTAACAGGAAAAACGCTGCAATATCAAACGTTTTATGCCGTCACAGCCAGCCATGCCGCGCGAACGAGAAGACCTCGTTCGCCGCCACGACGATGTGATCGAGCAGCCGCACGTCGATGAGCGTCAGCGCGTCCTGCAGCGTCTTGGTGAGTCGCCGGTCGTTCGCGCTCGGCTCGACGCCGCCCGACGGATGATTATGCGCGACGATGAGCCCCGCCGCGTTCAGCGTGAGCGCGCGCCGCACGATCTCACGCGGATACACGGCCACGCGCGTCAGCGAGCCGCGCGCCGACTCCTCGACATGCAGCAACTGATGGCGCGCATCCAGATACAGAGAGATGAACACCTCGTAGGGCCGCGTGCCGATCAAGAGCCGCAGATAGTCTTCCACCGCGCCCGGCGCGTTCAGCAGTTCGCGATCGCGCGCCTTCTCGGCGAGCGCGCGCCGGCACAATTCCGATACGGCGATGAGCGTCGCCGCCCGCGCCGGCCCGATGCCGCGCAGTTCGCGCAATTCCGCCGCCGACGCGTCCAGCACGCCGCGCAGCGACCCGAAACGCAGCAGAAGCTGACGCGCCACATCGACGGCCGTGGCCCCCGGAAGGCCGGTGCGCAGGAACAAGGCGAACAGTTCCGCGTCCGACAGCGACGCCGGGCCTATATCGAGCAGGCGTTCGCGCGGCCGGTCCGCGCGCGCCCACTTGCGGATCGGCAGGAGAGGCGCGATCGCGGACAAACTGTCGCCGTCGGGTGCGACGAGCGGCGGCACGAGCCGCAGATCGGCGCTCATCGCGGTGCTCCCGGACCGCGTGGCGTGCGGGCAAGCGCACACGGGACTGAGCCGCGTGACGCGTGCTGCCACAACTCTGTCTTACAATAGCGGTTTTGGCGTCCGGTTCGCACGGGCGCCGTGCGGTTCGCTGCCACGCGCCGAAGAGCCGCCCCATGCGGGGCCTGCGCCCTGCCTTCAAACGAACGGCCACATCCAATACTCATGAGCATCATCGATATCTCCGAGGTGAAACCCGGTTCGCACGTCACGCTTCATTACCGGCTCGCGCTTGCCGATGGTGCTGACATCGTCAATACGTTCGCCGACAAGCCCGCGACGCTTCTGCTAGGCGCAGGGCAACTCGCCGAACCGTTGGAAGAGATTTTGCTGGGACTGAAGGTCGGCCACCATTCGACCTTTCAGCTAACGCCGGATCAGGCGTTCGGGCCGCGCAATCCGGAACTGGTCCAGTGGGTGTCGCTCGCGACGCTGCGCGAAAACAGCATGATCGGCGAGGATTTTTCTCCCGGCGATCTCGTCGAATTCAACGCGCCGAACGGCGGACGCTACGCCGGCGTGCTGAAGGAAGTCGGCGAAACGGCGGCACTGTTCGATTTCAATCACCCGCTCGCGGGCCAGGCGCTCGTCTTCGAAGTGAAAATCATCGGGATTCTGTAACCATGATTGAAAGCCTCAACGAAGTTCAGACCGACGTCGAAATCCTGCTCGCGCAGCCGCGCGGGTTTTGCGCGGGCGTCGATCGCGCGATCGAGATCGTCGAGCGCGCGATCAAATTGTTCGGCGCGCCCATCTACGTGCGCCACGAGATCGTGCATAACGCATATGTCGTCGCCGATCTGCGCAAGAAGGGCGCGATTTTCATCGAAGAGCTTTCCGACGTGCCCGAAGGCGCGACACTGATCTTCAGCGCGCACGGCGTCTCGAAAGCGGTGCGCAGCGAAGCGGAGGCGCGCGGCCTGCGCGTGTTCGACGCAACGTGCCCGCTCGTGACCAAGGTGCATATCGAAGTCGCGAAGATGCGTCAGGAAGGCTTCGACATCGTGATGATCGGCCACAAGGGTCATCCGGAAGTCGAAGGCACGATGGGTCAGTCGGGCGAGGGCATGCATCTCGTCGAGGATATCGACGACGTGCTGAAGCTCGATCTGCCCGATCCGCAGCGCATCGCGTACGTGACGCAGACGACGCTTTCGGTCGACGATGCCTCCGCGATCATCGACGCGCTCAAGAGCAAGTATCCCGAGATCAAGGAGCCGAAGAAGCAGGACATCTGCTATGCGACGCAAAATCGCCAGGACGCGGTGAAATTTCTCGCGCCGCAGTGCGACGTCGTGATCGTCGTCGGCAGCCCGAACAGCTCGAATTCGAGCCGTCTGCGTGAAGTCGCTGAGAAGCGCGGCATCCCTTCTTATATGGTCGATTCGCCGACGCAGATCGATCCGCGGTGGGTCGAAGGCAAGAAGCGCATCGGCGTGACGGCGGGCGCATCGGCGCCGGAAGTGCTGGCTCAGGCCGTGATCGCGCGTCTGCGTGAACTCGGCGTGCGCAACGTGCGCTCGCTCGAAGGCATCGAAGAGACGATCTCGTTTCCGCTGCCGCGCGGACTGTCGCTGCCGCAGTAACTAGCGGCCTTCCTCTAAAAAAGCGCCTGCGGGCGCTTTTTTTTTTCGCGCTTGAAACCCATCGGGCGCCATCGAAACGGAACCCTCACGCGAGAGATGACACCAAGCGTAAGCACCGATATGGGGCGCGCGCCGCGACGAGCAATTTCGCCGAAAGCCTTCAGGGTTTCCCCGTAAATCGGATAAGCAAACGTAACCGTCGGAACCGATCGATTAAACCTGTTCCCGTTGTGGTGCAACTGCTGCACAAATGCGGATCGCAACCCGGTTGCGCTCTAGCCGGAAAATCGCTCGAAAAATGCTGGTTGCAATGCTGGAAAACCCCGCCACGCAAGAATATTGCTCGTCTCATATTTAGCGTTACAATGCGCGCGTCTTGAGGCCAGAAGGGTTCACGACGACAGTTTTTAGAGGCGCAGGAGACCTATTTGATGCGATTCAAGTTTGCTCACGCCGTGTCCATCGCGGCTGCGGTTGCAATGGCAACCGCATGCGGCAAGAAGGATGAAGGCGGGGCGAGCACAGCGGCATCGGCAGCGAGTTCCGCCGCCGTGCCCGTTGCGTCCGCGCCGGCGCCAGCGCCCGCGAGCGAAGCAACTGTCGTGAAGATCGGTCATGTGGCGCCCCTCACGGGCCTGCAGGCTCACCTCGGCAAGGACAACGAAAACGGCGCGCGTCTCGCACTGGAGGAGATCAGCGCGCAAGGCTTGACCATCGACGGGCGTTCCATCCGCCTCGAGCTCGACGCCCAGGACGATGCAGCCGATCCGCGCGTCGGCACCGAAGCCGCGCAGAAGCTCGTCGATGACCACGTGGTTGCGGTGATCGGCCACATGAATTCGGGCGTGTCGATTCCGGCGTCGAAGATCTACAGCGATGCGGGCATCGCGCAGATTTCGCCGTCGACGACGAATCCCGAGTACACGAAGCAGGGCTACAAGACGACGTTTCGCGTCGTCGCGACCGATGCGTTGCAGGGCCCGGTCCTCGCCGGCTACGCGATGAAGACGCTGCACGCGAAGAAGATCGTCGTGGTCGACGACGCGAGTGCCTACGGCCGCGGCCTCGCCGACGAATTCACGAAGAGCGCGCAGGCCGGCGGCGTGAAGATCGCCGCCCGCGAAGCAACGACCGAGAAGGCGCGCAACTTCAAAGCGATTCTCACGAAGATCAAGCGCATCCAGCCGGACGTCGTGATGTACGGCGGCATGGACGTGACGGGCGGCCCGTTCGCCAAGGAAGCGGCGGCGCTCGGCATCAAGGCGAAGATTCTGGCGGGCGACGGCGTCTGCACCGACAAGGTGGCCGAGCTCGCGGGCGACGCGGTGCAGAACATCGTCTGCTCGGAGGCGGGGCTCGCGCTTTCGAAGATGGACAAGGGAGCCGACTTCGAGAAGAAGTACGAAGCGCGCTTTCACACGCCGGTGCAGATTTACGCGCCGTTCACGTATGACGCGATGTACGTGATCGTCGATGCAATGAAGCGTGCGAACTCCATCGAAGCGCCCAAGGTGCTCGCTGCGATTGCCACGACCGACTACAACGGTCTGACGGGGCATATCGCATTCGACGACAAGGGCGATCTGAAGGCGGGGACCATCACGCTGTACGACTTCAAGGACAAGAAGAAGGACGTACTCGACGTCGTCAAGCAGTAGGCAGTCTGGCGGCGCCAGCTATCCGGCGGCGCTGTTTTCGTATCCGTCCGTGAACCGCTCGCAGCCTCATCCGGCCGCGGGCGGACGATCGGCGCTCAACCCTTACCGGTTTTTTAAAAGTACGCGCAGTGCCGCTTCAGATTTCACTTCACACCGGTTTATCGGCCGGTGATAAAGGCGTTATCGAATCGCACGGGGCTAAGGAGCTTTAAATGGATATTTTCATCCAGCAGATCCTCAACGGTCTGGTGCTTGGCAGCGTCTACGCCATCATCGCGTTGGGTTACACGATGGTGTACGGCATTCTCGGCATCATCAACTTCGCGCACGGCGACGTGCTGATGGTCGGCGCGATGGTCGCGCTCTCCGCCATCGGCGTCATGCAGAATCACGCGCCCGGCTTGCCCGGACCGATCATGCTGACGATCGCGCTCGTTATCGCCGCGATCGTCTGCGCGATCGTCGGTTACACCATCGAGCGCGTCGCGTACCGGCCGCTGCGCAAGGCGCCGCGTCTCGCGCCGCTGATTACCGCGATCGGCGTCTCGATCCTCTTGCAGACCATCGCGATGATGATCTGGGGCCGCAATCCGCTCGCCTTCCCGCAGCTTCTGCCGACCGATCCGATCAACGTGATCGCCGCCGACGAAACCCGTCCGGGCGCGGTGATCTCGATGACCGAAATCGTCATCATCGTCGTCGCGTTCCTCGTGATGGGCGGCCTGCTGCTCCTCGTGCACAAGACCAAGCTCGGCCGCGCGATGCGCGCGATCGCCGAGAACCCGGGCGTCGCGTCGCTGATGGGCGTGAACCCGAACTTCGTGATTTCCGCGACCTTCATGATCGGCTCGGCGCTGGCTGCGTTGGCGGGCGTGATGATCGCGTCGGAATACGGCAACGCGCACTTCTACATGGGCTTCATTCCCGGCCTGAAGGCGTTCACGGCGGCGGTGCTGGGGGGCATCGGCAACCTGGGGGGCGCGATGGTGGGCGGCGTGCTGCTCGGTCTCATCGAACAGTTGGGCGCCGGTTACATCGGCAATCTGACGGGCGGGGTCTTCGGTTCCAACTACCAGGACGTCTTCGCCTTCGTCGTGCTGATCATCGTGCTCGTGTTCCGTCCGTCGGGTCTGCTCGGCGAACGTGTCGCGGACCGCGCTTAAAGAACGTGTGAGGAGCTCAAAAAAATGACTTCGATTCAACCGATTGAGCCGTCCACGACGCTCATCCCCGAGAAGAACATGACGAAGACGCTCGTCATCGGCATTCTCACCGCTGTGTTCGTGATTGCCGCGCCGATGGTCATCGGCGCAGCGGGCGGCAACTACTGGGTCCGCGTGCTCGACTTCGCGATGCTCTACGTCATGCTCGCGTTGGGTCTCAACGTCGTGGTCGGCTTCGCCGGCCTGCTCGACCTGGGCTACATCGCGTTCTACGCGGTCGGCGCTTACACGGCGGCGTTGCTGTCGTCGCCGCAACTGTCGACGCAGTTCGAGTGGATCGCGGCGCTCGCGCCGAACGGATTGCATGTGCCGTTCCTCATCATCGTGCCGATCGCGATGGCGCTCGCCGCGACCTTCGGCGTGCTGCTCGGCGCACCGACGCTGCGTCTGCGCGGCGACTACCTCGCGATCGTGACATTGGGCTTCGGGGAAATCGTCCGGATCTTCATGAACAACCTCGATCGTCCGGTCAACATCACGAACGGTCCGAAGGGCATCACGGGTATCGATCCGGTGCACGTCGGCGGCTACAGCCTCGCGCAGACGCACGAGTTCTTCGGCTTCAAATTCCCGTCGGTGTACCTGTACTACTACCTGTTCGTGCTGTGCGCGCTGTTCGTGATCTGGGTGTGTACGCGTCTTCAGCATTCGCGTATCGGCCGCGCGTGGGCCGCTATCCGCGAAGACGAAATCGCCGCGAAGGCGATGGGCATCAACACCCGCAACGTGAAGCTGCTCGCATTCGCGATGGGCGCGTCGTTCGGCGGTCTGTCGGGCGCGATGTTCGGTGCGTTCCAGGGCTTCGTGTCGCCGGAATCGTTCACGTTCTGGGAGTCGATCGTCGTGCTGGCGTGCGTGGTGCTGGGCGGCATGGGCCATATTCCGGGCGTGATTCTCGGCGCGGTGCTGCTCGCCGTGTTCCCCGAATTCCTGCGCACGACAATGGGTCCGCTGCAGAACGCCATCTTCGGTCATCAGCTTGTCGATACCGAAGTCATCCGCCAGTTGCTGTACGGTCTGGCGATGGTGCTGATCATGCTGTATCGCTCGGAAGGCCTGTGGCCCGCCGCGAAACACGAAGACAAGATCGCGAAGATCGCGAAGCGCAACGGCAAGAAGCCGGTGCGTGCTTAAAGGCGGGGGATTGAAAGATGAGCGATAAGCAAACACGACTTTCCGTCACGGGCGTCAACAAGCGTTTCGGCGGCTTGCAGGCGTTGTCCGACGTACGCCTCGAAATCAAGGAAGGCGAGATCTACGGTCTGATCGGCCCGAACGGCGCAGGCAAGACGACGTTCTTCAACGTGATCACGGGTCTCTACACGCCGGATTCGGGCGAGTTCAAGCTCGACGGCCAGGCGTACACCCCGACGGCGGTTTATCAGGTGGCGAAGGCGGGCATCGCGCGCACGTTCCAGAACATTCGTCTTTTCGGCGGCATGACGGCGCTGGAGAACGTGATGGTCGGACGTCACGTTCGCACGAAGCACGGTCTGGTCGGCGCGGTGTTCCAGACGCCCGCCGAACGCCGCGAAGAGCGCGAGATCAAGGAGCGCGCGCTCGAACTGCTGGAATACGTCGGCGTGCTGCAATACGCGGATTACACGTCGCGCAATCTGTCGTACGGGCATCAGCGCCGTCTGGAGATCGCGCGCGCGTTGGCGACCGATCCGAAGCTGCTCGCGCTCGACGAACCCGCCGCCGGCATGAACGCGACGGAGAAGGTCGAGCTCACTCGTCTGCTCGACAAGATCCGCGCGGACGGCAAGACGATTCTTCTGATCGAACACGACGTGAAACTCGTGATGGGATTGTGCAACCGCATGACGGTGCTCGATTACGGCAAGGTGATCGCCGAAGGTCTGCCGCAGGACGTGCAGAAGGACCCGAAGGTGATCGAGGCATATCTGGGTGCGGGGGTGCACTAAATGGCGACCACAAGCGCAATGTTGAAGGTCAAGGGTCTGCAGGTGAATTACGGCGGCATCCAGGCGGTGAAGGGTGTCGATCTCGAAGTCGGGCAGGGCGAACTGGTTACGCTGATCGGCGCGAACGGCGCGGGCAAGACGACGACGATGAAGGCCATCACCGGCCTCAAGCCGTACTCGGGCGGCGATATCGAGTACATGGGCCAGTCGATCAAGGGCGTGCCGACGCACGAACTGCTCAAGCGCGGCCTCGCGATGGTGCCGGAAGGCCGCGGCATCTTCGCGCGCATGTCGATTCTCGAGAACATGCAGATGGGCGCGTATCTGCGCAACGATTCGGACGGCATTCAGAAGGACACGGAGCGCATGTTCGGCTTCTTTCCGCGTCTGAAGGAACGTGCGTCGCAGTACGCGGGCACGCTGTCGGGTGGCGAACAGCAGATGCTCGCGATGGCCCGCGCGCTGCTGTCGCGCCCGAAGCTCTTGCTGCTCGACGAACCGTCGATGGGTCTTTCGCCGATCATGGTCGAGAAGATCTTCGAAGTCGTGCGGGAAATCTCGAAGGAAGGGCTGACGGTGCTGCTCGTGGAGCAGAACGCGCGTCTCGCGCTGCAGGCGGCGAATCGCGGTTACGTGATGGATTCAGGCACGGTGACGATGTCCGGCGACGCGAAGGTCATGCTCGATGATCCGAAGGTGAGGGCGGCGTATTTGGGTGAGTGAAGACTTAACCGTCCGATGCTCGAAAGGGAGCCGACTGTCGCGAGACAGTCGGCTTTTTTCTTTTCCAGGATTACGGGTGCTTCGCCAAATCGTTCTCGCTTTCTTGTCATCTGTCGCATTAGCCCGCTTTCTCAGATTCTTCCCACTATCGAAGCTCAGGATGCCGATCAAGAATCGGGGATTTCGATGTTCACCTCCAGTCTCAGCCAGCTGCCGAAGCGCGGCCACCTCCTCATCGCAGCCACGATGGCACTGACGGGCTGCGGATTGTTTCCGCAGCCCAGTCATAACGTGACCGTCGCGGCGCCGGAATACGATAGCGCGGTCTCTGCGCGTATCAGACTTCTCTCCGGCAACGGAACGCGCACTGCCTCGTACCTTCCCAATCACGCCTGTTATGGCGGTTCCGTCGAGGGAGCTGAATGGGTGGCCGGTGACGACGGTTTTTTTGCCAATTGGAAATATTCGTCGCGGAGCGAGGTTATCGGCATGCCGCCGAGCCCGCGCGAGTTCATGCGAGTCGACGGCCTGGAGTTCAAGGATTCCATCAGAGAGTATGTGGTGGCGGGCGGCCAGCCGATTGTCCTGAGCATGGGAACGAGCGGCAGTGCGGGTAACGCCCATTGGTGGTGTACTCCACCGCGTGTGACTTTCAGTCCGGTTGCGGGCCGTGACTACGATGCGTTTCTCGAGATGAAGGGCAGGCAGTGCTGGATATCCGTTCGTCTTATCGACGGCCATGACATGGATGAACCCGTCGCTGTGACACGCGCTGCCAAATGTGCCGACGCGAGAGTTGACACGGATTCGAATTCAACTTCGCAATGATCGCGAGCCTTGCATCGCCTTTCGCTCGGCCATTCACATTCGAACCTCTCAGATCAGATAAGAATATATGCAACGCTTGAAAATCATACGTTGGCTCTTGGCTGCCTTCGCTTTCCTCTCGATAGCGACGGCGACAGGACAGACTCAACCGATCGCACCCGTATCCGCCGAGACGAGAGACTTGGCGGACTTCAACTCGCGGCTTGTATCATCAGGTATCGACCCGGATTCGCCGCAGGGCGCGATGCTGCGCCAATACTTTTCGAAGCTATGGCGAGGTGGTGCAACGCGGTCTTCCCGCTAGGGGCAGCCAGATTCTTCCCTACAAGCGACTGATCATCGAAGCAGATTGGGTCGATTCACGCTCACCACTGAAGCGTGTGCCCTTCACGTCAACTCTTGTGAACCGTCACGACAATGGTGTCGTTTCGGAGCAAAGCGTCACGACCGCTGGAGATAGTGCGGTTACATGGGCCTATTTCCGGACCTACTACCGAATGGCGGACCTGCGTTCTCAGGAACTGTGGGGCGATAGCCAGATCGGCATGGCGAACCTCAAAGATAGCACTGCGATCCGCGCGACCCCACAGACCCTGGTCAAAGGGGCGGAATTTGATATGTCCGTTCCTCAGCCTTCCCGAAAGGGCGAAAAGCGCATGCAGTGCCGGGTCGGAAACACAAAACCGGCGTTCGACGTGTTTGCTTCGCTCACCGGCTCCGCAGTCGAAACCCACTGCTCAGTAGCGACGCAGAGCGGATTCGTCGTGGAGTACGACGGCGTTTGGCTCACTGATTACAACGTAGACCTGACGCTGAAATACAGGGAAGAAAGCGGCACAACGGACGTGGTCTTTCGCAACATTTCGATCGAACCCAATCCGTCGTTGAAGGTGCGCGGCTCGTCGGTAGAAGATGCGGCGCGCAATCCGCAAAGAAAGCAAAGACGCGCAGCGGCCGTCGACGAGATGCCTCAAATCTGCTTTTCTTGTTGAACCTGGTCGACATCTGAGAAAGATAGCGGCCTTGTCGAAGCGTCCAGCCTGAGTTCGCGCGTCAAAGCCGCTTCCCCAAACTCACCACTTCATCCATCCGATACCCGAGCCTTTCATAGAACCCGCGCAGCTCCGTCTTGAACGACAAAATCTGCAGATTCACCTTCGGGCAGCCGAGCTTCGTCAACGCCGCTTCCGCGTGCTTCATCAACGCACTGCCGTATCCGCGGCCGCGCAGCGCAGGCGTGACAGCAAGCGAATACACCCAGCCGCGATGCCCGTCGTAACCGGCCATCACCGTGCCGATCACTTCGCCATCCATCGAGCCGACGAAGAACAGCTCCGGTTGCGTGCGCATCTTGTTCTCGATCGACAGCGCCGGATCGCGCTGCGGCCGCGATGCGTCCGCGTACTCCGGAAACACATCGCGCCACAGGGCGATCACGGCGTCGCGATCGCCTGCATCGAAAGTGCGGATGATCACAGCGAATCGAGCACCGAACGCAGCATCGTCATCATCTGGTCGATCTCGTCCTTCGTCACGTTGAGCGCGGGCATGAAGCGCAGCAAATTCGGGCGCGCCGCGTTGAGGAGGAGGCCGTCGGGCTGCTTCAGACGCGCCTTCTCGACGATTTGCGGACCCTTGTCGCTGTCCAGCAGCAACGCGCGCAGCAAACCTTCGCCGCGCTCGCCCTGGAAGCCGCGCTCGTCCGACAGCTTCAGCAGTTCCTGCTTCAGATACTCGCCGCGCTCGCGCACGCCTTCGAGAAAGCCCGGCGCGACGAGTTGCGAAATCACCGAGTAGCCGACCGCCGTCATCAGCGGATTGCCGTTGTAGGTGCCGCCCTGATCGCCCGCATCGAAGCACGCGACGTCCGCCTTCGACAGGAGCGCCGCGAGCGGCACGCCGCCGCCGATGCCCTTGCCGAGCGTCATGATGTCCGGCTCGACGCCCGACAGCTCGTACGCGAACAGCGTTCCCGCGCGGCCGCATCCGCTTTGCACTTCATCGACGATGAGCAGGATGTTGTGCTTCTTCGTCAATTCGCGCAGTTGCTGCATGAATTCGCGCGTCGCGGGAATCACGCCGCCTTCGCCCTGAATCGGCTCGAGCATCACGCCCACGGTCTTCTCGTTGATGAGCTTCTCGACCGACGCGATATCGTTCAGATCGGCCTTCGGAAAGCCCGGCACTTGCGGTGCGTAGATCGTGTCCCAGCCGGCCTTGCCGCTCGCGGACATCGTCGCGATCGTGCGGCCGTGGAAGCTGTGGTCGAACGTGATGATCTCGTACGCGCCGTTCTTGAACTTCTTGCCCCACTTGCGCGCGAGCTTGATCGCGCCTTCGTTCGCTTCCGCGCCGCTGTTGGCGAAGAACACCTTGTCGAAGCAACTGTTCGCGGTGAGCAGGCCGGCGAGCTGCGCCATCGGCGCGTTGTAGAACGCGGGCGACGGGTTGATCAGCGTGCGCGCCTGCTTTTCCATCGCCTCGATCATGCCTTCGTTGCAGTGGCCGAGCGAGTTCACCGCCCAGCCCTGGATGAAGTCGAGATAGCGCTTGCCCGTGTTGTCGTAGAGCCAGGAACCCTTGCCATGCGTGAACACGATCTCGGGACGGTTCGTGATGTACATCAGCGAATCAACGGGGTACTCATTGAAATTCATGACAGCGGGCTCCACGAAGGCTAGTGCGAGAAAAAGAGGAAAACGATGCGGAAAAAAACAAAAGCCACGGATTTCCGTGGCTTCATTTCGTACGCTTCGACAAGACCGAACCGTGAGCGCAATGCGTGACGAGCCAGCGGCATCCCTAGGGAAGCGGCGAGCGGCGACGTCGAAGTGCGTTCAGGGTTTTGAGCATTCGCGAAGGATACGTTAAGCGGTTGCCGCCTGTAAACCGTGCACGCGGATTTTTTGTCCGCGTGCACGTTGTGTGCAAGCTCACACGGGATGCGCGAGATCTGCCGCGCTCGTGAACGAATCCGCGTAGAACTCGTCCTCCGGCAGCCGATGATGCTGCGTGAAGTCGCGCTGCGCCGATTCCACCATCACGGGCGCGCCGCACGCGTACACCTGATAGCCGCTCAAGTCTGGCAGATCTTCGATGACAGCCCGATGAACGAAGCCCGTGCGGCCCGTCCAGGCGTCGCCGGCGTCGGGTTCGGAGAGCACCGGCACGAACTTGAAATTCGGAACCTCGCGCGCCCACTGTTCGGCGAGCGACATCATGTAGAGATCCTTCTTGCGGCGGCCGCCCCAATAAAGCGTCATCGGGCGATTCAGATTCTTGAAGACCGCATGTTCGATGATCGCCTTGATCGGCGCGAAACCCGTGCCCGAAGCGAGCAGAACGATCGGCTTGTCGGACTCGTCACGCAGGAAGAACGTGCCGAGCGGGCCTTCGAAGCGCAAGATGTCGCGCTCTTTCATCGCGCCGAAGACGTGATCCGTGAACGTGCCGCCCGGCATGTGGCGAATGTGCAGTTCGAGCGGCCCTTCGTGATGCGGCGGGCTCGCCATCGAATAGCTGCGGCGCTTGCCGTCCTTGAGGATGAATTCGATGTACTGGCCCGCGTAATACTGCAGGCGTTCGTTCGCGGGCAGTTGCAGCTTCAGTTCGATGACGTCGTCGGCTTTGCGTTCGAGCGCGTTCACGCGGCACGGCAGCTTTTTCACCTGGACGTCGCCGACGCCCGCGACTTCGCGCACGTCGATGGTCAAATCCGTCTGCGCGGTCGCGCAACAGAAGAGGGCCATGCCGCGCGTCTTTTCGTCGTTCGACAGTGCCGACGACGAATGCGGCGCCTGCTCGACCTCGCCGCTCACGACGGCGCCCTTGCACGAACCGCACGCACCGTTCTTGCAGCCGTACGGCAGGCCGATGCCCTGGCGCAGCGCGGCGGTCAGCACCGGTTCGTCGGGTTCTACTTGAAACTGCCGGCCGCTTTGCCGGAGCGTTACGTTGAAAGCCATAGATCGATTTCTGCGATGTGTGGAGTTGTCTCGTGAGTCTTTTCGGACGCCGTACGCGGGTTTCAGGCGACGGATAAAATGCTCCGATGATCGCCACTCGAAACCTTCGCCGCGCGCGCGTCCTGATCGTCGGATGCGGCGATGTCGGCATGCGCGCGTTGCCGCTTCTGCATGCGCGCGCCGCTGCGCCCCGCGTCGTCGCGCTCACGCATCATCCCGAACGCGCCGGCGAATTGCGCGCGGCCGGCGCGACGCCCATTTCCGGCGATCTCGATGTGCGCCGCAGCCTCGCAAGGCTCGCCGGCCTCGCACGCGACGTGCTGCATCTCGCGCCGCCTCAGCGCGACGGCGACTCGGACCGCCGCACGCGCGCGCTGATCGCCGCGCTGCGCAGACCGCGCCGCTCGGTGGCGCGCGCCGCCGCAAGCCATTGGCTGCATGCGGATCGCGCCGGAAAAACATCTTTCATTGTACCCGACGGTCTTCGTGCGGCCGCGAAGCGCCGGGACGGGCAGCGCACGCGTTTCGTCTATGCGAGCACGACCGGCGTTTATGGCGATTGCGCCGGCGCGTGGATCGACGAAACGCGGCCTGCGCGGCCTGCGAACGAACGCGCGCGGCGGCGCGTGTCGGCAGAGCGGCAGTTGCGCGCGGCGGGCGTGAAAAGCGGCTGGCGGGTGTCGATCGTGCGGATTCCGGGCATTTACGCGGCCAACCGCCTGCCGATCGCGCGCATCGAAAAGGGCATGCCCGCGCTCGCCGAACCGGACGACGTCTACACGAACCACATTCACGCCGACGATCTCGCGGCCATTCTCGTGCGTGCGCTCGCGCGCGGGCGTGCGCAGCGCGTCGTGAACGCGTCGGACGACACGGATTTGCGCATGGCGGATTACTTCGACCGCGTGGCCGATGCCTACGGCCTGACGCGCGTGCCGCGCATTTCGCGCAGCGAAGCGCAAACGCGCCTGGAGCCGGTCACGCTTTCGTTCATGCGCGAATCGCGGCGGCTCGCCAACACGCGCCTGAAGCGCGAACTGGGCTACGTGCTGCGCCATCCGACGGTCGACGCGTTCCTAAAGCAGAACGCGCGGCGTTAGATCAGCGCCGGAATCGTTTCGAGCAGAACGAAGCACATCAACGCGCCGATCAATGCGCCGATGAGATTCGGCGAATACTTGTGGCGCATGTGCATGACGAAGCCCAGCACCCCGATGAGGACTGCGCACAGCGCGACGAACGCTACCAGCGCAACGGCCGATTGGGAGACCATGATGCCCTCCTGCTTTTTTCGTAATCATTTTGGTATCCGTTAGACCAGTATAAGAGTACGAAACGCGGAAGGCATGCTGCATCGCAGCGTCCGCCGGTGAGGGGATTCACCGATTTGCATGCTCAATGCGAAGTGTTTCGCAACGCGGCGAGATCGGCGTCTTCGAGCCAGCGCCATGCGCCTTCGACGAGCGTGTCGGGCAACGCATAACCGCCGACCCGCTCGCGATGCAGCTTCTCCACGCGGTTGCCCGCGGCCGCGACCATGCGCTTGACCTGATGGTATTTGCCTTCGAGCACGGTGAGTTCGAGCAGCCGTTCGCCGCGTTGTTTGGCGGCGAGCGCGGCGCTCGGTTTCGGCTCGCCGTGCAGCAGCACGCCTTCGCGCAACTTCGCGAGTTGCAGACCGTCGAGCGGATGACGCACGGTCGCGAGATAGACCTTCGGCACCTTGCGCTTGGGCGACGTGAACGCGTGCACGAACGCGCCGTCGTCGGAAAGCAGCAGCAGGCCGGTCGTGTCCTGGTCGAGCCGGCCGACGGCCTGCACGCCGCGCTCGGCGAGTTGCGGCGGCAGCAGATGAAA
This sequence comes from Caballeronia sp. AZ1_KS37, assembly GCF_023631165.1. NCBI lineage: Bacteria > Pseudomonadati > Pseudomonadota > Betaproteobacteria > Burkholderiales > Burkholderiaceae > Caballeronia > Caballeronia sp. AZ1_KS37. Next base: position 63,639 of record NZ_JALQDP010000002.1, read on the forward strand.
CACGCTCAGATGATGCTGCGGATCGCGCGAGCATTCGTAGCCCGCGGGCTTGTTGAGCGCGATGTACGCCTTCTCGCGATACGTCCAGAGATGATCGTCGACTTCGAATTCGAGACCGGGCGTGACGGGGAGATGGGCGTGCGGATCGTCGCGCACGATGCCCGCGATGCGCAGGCGGCCTTCGGCCACGATGCCGCGGCACTGGCGGCGCGACCCGAAGCCTTGGGAGAAGAGGAGGGTTTCGAGGTCCATCGGATGAGCGGAGTTGAAGCGCGCATTCTAGCAAGCCGCGCTTTCGGTCCGCGCGCGCCGGCGCGCTTCGCATCGCCAAAAAAAGCGCCGCCCGAACCGCGGGCGGCGCCGAGCGTGGCGATGCGCTTTCGGACGGCCATGCGTCCGCGGCCAGCGTCATCGCCCAGGGAATCGTCGGGTGCGCGTCATTGCATGTCGATGCGGCCATACACGCCGTTGGCTTCGTCGTTCGGCCCGGCGGCGAAAAACAGCGTGTTCGACGGCTGCGCGTTCAGGTTGTTGCCGAACGCGATGCCCCACAGACCGTGCTGCACGAGCGGCGCGCCGCCGGTATCCGTGAGCGCGCCGACGAACGCGCCGGTATTCGGATCGAACGCGTTGATGGTGCCGTCGCCGAAATTGCCGATGAGGATATCGTTGCTGAACGTGGCGAAGTTTCCGGGCGCCTGCGCGATGCCCCACGGAGCGTTGAGCGGCCCGTTCGCCGCGAAGCGCTGCGTCAGATTGCCGTCGATGTCGAACACGTCGACGAAGCCCAGGCCCGCGCCGGGCACGTCGTCCTCGGCGTCGCCGTCCTGCTTCGCGTAGGTGACGAATATCTTCGAGCCGATCGTCTGAATGCCGAAGGGCGCGAAACCCGCCGGAATCTGCGCGTCCCTGAAGCCGCCGGGCACGGCGATCTTCGTGAACGTGCCGTCGAAGACGTCGACCTTGTTGTTATGGAAATCGGTCGCGTAAAGGCGATGCGCGCCGGTCGACGTCGTGGCGATCGCGAGTCCCTTGTAGATCGCGCCCGACGCGCTCGAATCGACGGCGGTGAACGCGTGCGTCATGTCGACGGCGGGCGCCCACGCGGTGATCGAGCCGCCTTCTCCCGCGAAGACGAACGCGGCGACGCCCGACTTGCCGTTGCGCGAGAGCGTGAGATCCGGTCCCTTGTTGAAGACGATTCCGGTCGGTTTGGCGGGCCCGGACGCGCTCGGAGGGATCGATACGACCAGCGACTGAACGACGCCGTTGCCGTCGTAGAGCGTGGCCGTCTGCGTGCCGTTGTCGGCGACCCAAACGAAGCCGTTCGGGTTGAACGCCACGCCCCAGCCATTCTTCAGATTCGGGTCGGTGTGAGGCGCGGACACGGCGCCATCGGAGACGACGATCGACATCTTGAAACGTGTCGCCGTCGGCATGTTGTCGTCCGAGCCGCCGCCGCACGAGGCGATGCCCGCGAGCGAGACGACCGCGGCGGCGCAAACCACCAGACGGCGCAACAATCCGGTTTGCATGATGGTGACTCCTTCGGCGCGGTTCGCCGGCAGCTCGTTCGTCACCTTTAAACGGATGTGCGTTGCGGCTTATTCCGTTTGCATCATGCTGAATGGCGCTTCAGTACATCAATGCGCGTCGCCGCGTCCCTTCGATACGGCCGGCACGCCCAGGCCGAAGAGCGTGAAGCGCGAATCGTCGTCATCCGGTATCCCCGAATGATGGGCGTGCGCGTTCCAACGGCCGTCGTAGGTCATCGTCGGGACGACCGGCTTCGGGATGCCGCTCGCCTGGCGGAAGTACTCGGTGTTGCTCTCGTTCTGCACAGCGAGCGCGCGGCGCAGCGTCGCCTGCGCCTGGCCGTTGCGCGGGTCGAGCGCGACCGCGCGGCGTGCGTTGCGCAACGCGCACGCCGCTTCCATGTTGGCGGCGCAGGCGCGCGCGTTCGCTATCGCGCCGTCGCGCGCACGTTCCTGACGCGACAATTCGGCCGCGAGCTGCTGGATTTCCGGACTGCGCGGCTCGCTCGCCGAGAGGCCGCGCATGTGACGGCGCGCCGCCGCGAGGTCGCGCCCGGCGAGCGCTTGCTGAACCGCCGCGATGCTCCGCGCGACGGCTGCGGGAAGCGGCTCCGGCGCAGGCTGAACGGCGGGCGTGGCGGGCGTGGGCGGTTTGTCGATCGAGGCGACCGTCGCGGTGCTGCGCGGCTGTTCGGATTGTCGGGCGACGGGCGCGGTATTTCGAGGCTGCTCGATCGCGCGGGCGACGGGCGCGGGCGCTTGCGTCACCGGTTTCGGCGGCACCGGCGCCGCTGCGGCGATCGTCGCGACCACGCGCGGTTCAGGCTTCTGCAGCGATGCGACGACCGGCGTCGTCGGCTTGGTCGGCGGCGCGACGGCAGCGACCGATGCGGCTGTCGCTGCGGCTGCGTTCGTCGTGGGAACGGGCGTCGCGGGCTTCGCAGTTGCGATCATGGCTGGCGACGCGTTGCTCGCCGGAGCCGCGTTCGCCGCAACGTGCGGCGTCGTCGGCAACATGCTCGATGCCGTGACGCGCGGCGCGACAGACGCGGTTTCCGCTATCGGCGCGGGCTTCTTCGCGATCGTCGTTGTCGTCGTCGCTGACGGGACAGGCTGCGCACTCGGCGTATCGGCTTTGGAGCGCGCCAACGATGCGTGCCGCGCGGCATCGGCTTTGAGCGCGCCGGAGGCGCCGTCGCGAATCGATCCCGCCGCGCTGATACCGGGCTCCGCGCTCGGCGACGGCGCGTTGTCGTCCAGACGCGCATAAAAGTATCCGCCGACCGCGATGCTGGCGATCACCCCGCCGACCAGCATCGCCATGCCGGTGCGGGCGGGCTTGCGCTGATCCTGCGCATCGGGCTCGACGAAGTTCGGGTAGGACGTCAGCATCCTGCGGCGCACGAGGCGCTGCAGCCAGTGGCTATCGTCCCAGTCGAGGATGTCGAGCGGCGCGGGCACCGGCGCCGCGGCGGCCACGGCGGCTTCGGCCGCGCGGCTCGTGAAAATCGCGCCCTGACGATCGGCGCCGCACGCGGGGCAGGTGTCTTCCGAGGCAGGGGAAACGGTGTTGCAGCGCTTGCAGATGACGGAGTCGAGAGACAGCGAGTGATCAGGTCGATTCATGTCGTACCTTTCTTCGAGTTATGGCTCGGCGCGTCGCGCGAGCGGGTCACGACATCGAGAGGGTCCTAAGCAACCCGAAATGCGGGCGCTGCGCGTGCGAGCATCCCCGCGATGCTCCGCGCGCCGGGGTTCCGAATGCCGATGGAGGCCATTTTTTGCTGACGCGGCAGTGCGCGTCTACGCGAGAGCGCACATAGCCGGACGGACGACGTACGCGCGCTCGCGTCATCGGCGAAATTGCGTGTCATCACGCACATAAGGACGATGAGAATGCAATCGAAGGGCTTCGACGCGACGGCGCGGCAACTGATCGTCGGACTGCCGCTATTCATGGGCGCGATCGAATACATCTTGAGGGCGGCGCTGAAGCAGCCGGGCAGGGATGACTTCTTTCCGATTTCGCTCGTCGCGTCGAGCGTCAGTCTGAATCTTGCGTTGACGGTGCTGCCGGGTGAGCTTCGCCGCGGCGCCTATTCTCGATGGTTCTCCGAGCGACGAATCGCTCAGGCGTTTCTTGTCGCGAATCTGGGAATTTTCGCCTCTCTAATCGGGATGCTTCTCTGGATATACTTGCTCGTCGCTTCGTTCAGTGAGGAAGTTCGGGCGATTCTGCCTATGCATCCTCTTCGGGATGCTCTGGTCTACTATGTATTTTCGATCGCGGTGAATGAATGGAAGGCGTGGGTGGAAAAATGTTGAACTTCGTGCTGGGTTTCTTTCGAGAGTATTGGCCTGTCGTGTTGGCTTACGCGATCGCCAGGTTCGTCGTTCCGCCCGTCGTGGGCTGGATTTATCGGAAGACTGCGGGCGACGAGCCGTGCATCGAAGTCGAGCGCGGTTCAGGCAACGTTCAAACGCAGATTGCCGCGAAACCCGGCGAGATGCCGAAATGACGCCGAAGCCGTGCCCCAAACGCAAAAAAGCCGCTCACAACGGAGCGGCTTTTTCAACAATCCTGGTGCCCAGGGCCGGAATCGAACCGGCACGCCTTGCGGCGGGGGATTTTGAGTCCCCTGCGTCTACCAATTTCACCACCTGGGCCTGAATCGACTCGTAGCGGAACAGAGCGAACCAACGAGCCAATCGAGTCGGCGATTATGACCGAAAACGCCGTCGCCGGCAAGCATCGACAGCAGCGTTTTCAGAACAAAGGACATTACTGCGCGAGATACGTAAATGCGCCGTTCTTGATGACGCCCATTACGCTCGCGCGCTGATCCAGACCGACGTGATCCGTCGCGCTCGTATTGACGACGCCGTTCGGCACGACCAGTTCGTGCGCATGCTCGAGTTCCGAGCGCAGCGCCACGCGAAACTCCTTCGTGCCCGGCTTGGCCGTCTTCAGCGCGCGCGCCACGGCGTCCTGAAGACGCGGATACACGCCCGCCGCATCGCCCGCGAACTGCGTCACGGTGCCCTTGCCGTACTTCTCCTCATACGCATTCGCGAACGCCAGCGCAGCCTTCTTCGACGGATGATCCGCCGGCAGCGTCCGCGCGACGACGACCGGCTGCGTCGGGAACAGGGTGCCCTCGACGTCCTTGCCGCCGAGCTTGATGAACTCGGGCGTCGCGATGCCGTGCGTCTGATAGATCGCGCCCTTGTAGCCGCGCTCGACGAGCGTGCGCTGCGGCAACACCGTCGGCGTGCCCGCGCCCGCGATCAGCACCGCGTCGGGCTTCGCGGCCATCAGCTTGAGAATCTGGCCGGTGACGCTCGCATCGGTGCGATTGAAACGCTCGCTCGCGACAATCTTGATATGCCGAAGATCGGCGAACTTGGTGAACTCGTTGAGCCAGCTATCGCCGTAGCTGTCCGCGAAGCCGATGAAACCCACCGTCTTCACGCCGTGATTGGCCATGTAGCGCGTCATGACGTCGGCCATCGCGCGATCGGTCTGCGCCATCTTGAACGCCCACACTTTCTTGCCTTCCTGCGGCTCCACGACCGATGCCGAGCCGATCAGCGTGATCATCGGCGTTTCGGATTCGGCGACGGGATCGAGCGCGGCGAGCGCCGCCGGCGTGATGTTCGGCCCGACGATCACATCGACGTGATCTTCGCTGATGAGCTTGCGGATGTTACGCACGGCCGCGCCCGGATCAGAGCCGTCGTCGAGGATGATGTACTCCGCGCTCTGCCCGGCGATGGTTTTCGGCCACATGAGCATCGCGTTCTTGCTGGTGATGCCGATGGCGGCGGCCGGACCGGTGCTCGACAGATCGATGCCGACCTTCAACTGGGCGTGCGCGGCGGCGGCAACTACGGACAAGGCGACGCCGGCAGCGAGCCGGCGCGTGAACTTCGACAACGTCATCGGATGGTCTCCAAATGGGCAGGATTTTCTAGGCGGCGGGCGCCGCCGATATTCAAAGCTCGTAACTCTCGTGCTCGCCGGACAGCGCCTGTTCGATCAGCTTGCGATTCAGCGACGGCGACAGCAGTTCGACGAGCGTATACACATAGCTGCGCAGGTACGCGCCCTGTTTGAGCGCGAGCCGCGTGACGTTCGTGCCGAAGAGATGTCCGACCGGCATCGCGCGCAAATGCCGATCGCGTTCCGGATTGAACGCGATATCCGCCAGAATTCCGACGCCGAGCCCCAGTTCGACGTAAGTCTTGATGACGTCGGCATCGATGGCTTCGAGCACGATGTCCGGTGTCAGATTGCGCAGCGCGAACGCCTGATTGATCTTCGTGCGCCCGGCGAACGACGCCTCGTAAGTGATGATCGGGAATTGCGCGAGATCGTCGAGCGTCAGCGTCTTGCGCTCCAACAGCGGATGATCCGGCAGCATGACGGCCAGATGCTGCCACTGGAAGCAGGGCAGCGACACCAGTTCCTTATAGTTGGCGATCGCTTCCGTCGCGATGGCGATATCGGCCTGATCGTGGATGACCATTTCGGCGACTTGCGTCGGACTGCCTTGCAGAATCGAAAGGTGGACCTTCGGGAAGCGCTTCTTGAATTCTGCGATGGCGGACGGCAGCGAATAACGCGCCTGCGTATGCGTGGCGGCGATGACGAGATTGCCCTGATCCTGCGCGGCGTAATCCTTACCGACGCGCTTCAGGCTTTCCACTTCCTGCAAGATTTTCTCGACCGACGCGAGAATGATGCGCCCCGGCTCGGTGAGCGACCTCACGCGTTTCCCGTGCCGCGTGAAGATTTCGACGCCCAACTCGTCTTCCAATTCGATGATCGCTTTCGAGACGCCCGGCTGCGACGTATACAGCGCCTTGGCGGCTTCCGTCAGGTTGAAGTTCTGCCGGACGGCCTCGCGCACGAAGCGAAACTGATGCAGATTCATTTATAGCCTTTGTTTATTACTACCGGGCATATCAAAGTAATTTTTCAGTCGTTTGCAATATATAGCAGGTTCTTTACTATCAGTCCAATTTTTCCAATATCCATATCTCTATCTGTCATAAGCAAATGAGCGTTCAGTCTGAACGGCTCGGGCAATAGCGACTCAATGGATATTCGATGGACGAGACGCGCCGCGTAACCTAGGACGCTGCGCTTTACACAAGAACTTGGGGCCCCCGAATGTACCAATACGATCAGATCGACCAACGCATCGTCGACGAACGTGTCGCGCAGTACGCCGACCAGGTCCGCCGACGTTTGTCGGGCGAATTGAGCGAAGAAGAATTCCGTCCGCTGCGTTTGCAGAACGGCCTGTACATGCAGCGCCACGCGTACATGCACCGCATCGCGATCCCGTACGGCAACCTGCGCAGCGACCAGCTCCGCATGCTGGCCACCATCGCGCGCGAGCACGACCGCGGCTACGGTCACTTCTCGACGCGGACCAACATCCAGTTCAACTGGGTCGAGCTCGAAGAGACGCCGGAAATCCTGCGCAAGCTCGCGTCGGTGCAAATGCACGCGATCCAGACGTCGGGCAACTGCATCCGCAACATCACCGCCGATCAGTTCGCGGGCGTCGCGCCCGACGAGCAGGTCGATCCGCGTCCGTGGGCGGAAGTTCTGCGTCAATGGTCGACGTTCCATCCGGAATTCGCGTGGCTGCCGCGCAAGTTCAAGATCGCGGTGAACGGCTCGGCGGAAGACCGCGCGGCCGTGCAAGTCCACGATCTCGGCGTGTATCTGAAGAAGAACGCGCAAGGCGAAGTCGTGATGGACATTCTCGCGGGCGGCGGCCTCGGCCGCACGCCGATCGTCGGCGCGATCATCAAGCGCGATCTGCCGTGGCAACACTTGCTTACTTATTGCGAAGCCGTGCTGCGCGTGTACAACCGCTACGGCCGTCGCGACAACATGTACAAGGCGCGTATCAAGATTCTCGTTAAGGCGCTGTCGCCGGAGAAGTTCAGCAAGCAGGTCGAGGAAGAGTGGCAACACTTGAAGGACGGCCCGTCGACGCTCACGCAGGAAGAAGTCGATCGCGTGTCGAAGTTCTTCGCGCCGCCCGTCTACGAGAAGCTCGCGGACACCGACGCTTCCTATGAAAAGCATCTGATCGACAGCAAGCCTTTCGCGCGCTGGGTCGAGCGCAACGTGCGTCCGCACAAGGTGCCGGGCTACGCCGCCGTGACGCTCTCGCTCAAGCAGCGCCACATCGCGCCGGGCGACGCCACCGATCAGCAGATGGACGACGTCGCCGCGCTCGCCGATGAATTCTCGTTCGGCGAAATCCGCGTGTCGCACGAGCAGAACCTGATTCTCGCGAACGTGAAGAAGCGTGATCTGCACACGGTGTGGGAACGCGCGAAGGCGCTCGGTTTCGCGACGGCGAACATCGGCCTGTTGACGGACATCATCGCGTGCCCGGGCGGCGATTTCTGCTCGCTCGCGAACGCGAAGTCGATCCCGATCGCGCTCGCCATTCAGGACCGTTTCAACGATCTCGACTACGTGCACGACCTCGGCGACCTTTCGCTGAACATCTCGGGCTGCATCAACGCGTGCGGTCATCACCACGTCGGCAATATCGGCATTCTGGGCGTCGATAAGGACGGCTCGGAGTGGTATCAGGTGACGCTCGGCGGCGAGCAAAGCTCGGGCGCGACCGGCGCGCATCTCGGCAAGGTGATCGGCCCGTCGTTCTCGGCCGAAGAGATGCCCGACGTGATCGCGCAAGTGATCGACACTTTCGTCGATAACCGCGTCGAAGGCGAGCGCTTCATCGAGACGTTCGGCCGCATCGGCATGGCGCCGTTCAAGGAGCGCGTGTACGCATCGCGCCAGGCTCACGCTTAAGGATCTGCAAATGACGTTGATTATCAAGAACCGCGCGGTCGTCGAAGACAGTTTCACCGTTGTGCGCGCCGCCGAAGACGGTACGTTGCCCGCCGTCGATGCGCTGCCGGCCGGCAAGATCATCGTGCCGTTTGCGCTGTGGAAAGAGCACAAGCCGGCGATCGTCGCGTCGCGCGCGAAAGAAGACATCGGCGTGTGGCTCGCGCCGGACGACGAACCCGCCGACATCGTCGCGGATTTCGCGCAGATTTCCGTGATCGCCGTCGATTTCCCGGTGTTCCGCGATGGCCGCGGCTTTTCTATCGGCCGCTTGCTGCGCGAGCGCTATCAGTGGACGGGCGAACTGCGCGCAATCGGCGACGTGCTGCGCGATCAGGTTGCATTCCACGCGCGCTGCGGCTTCGATGCGTTCGCCGTGCGCGCGGACAAGGACATCAACGACGCGCTCAACGCGTTCACCGAGTTCACGAATCTGTATCAGGGCGCGACCGACAATCCGGAACCGCTGTTCCGTCGTCGCGCGGCGCTCGTCGCAGCGCTCGGAGCCTGATGTATGACGCCTGAATTGCAAGCCAAGGTTGAACGCCTGGATGCGCTGCTCGATTCGATCGCGGCGCGCCACCAGAACGTCAAGCTAGCCAGCAGTCTCGCCGCCGAAGACATGGTGCTGACGCACGCCATCCTTTCGCGCGATGTGAAGATCGGCATCTTCTCGCTGAATACGGGCCGTTTGCACGCGGAAACGCTCGGCATGCTCGATACCGTGAAAGCGCGCTACGGCTACGACATCGAGCAGTTTCATCCGCAACAGGACGCGTTCGATGCCTACGTGCGCGATCACGGTCTGAACGCGTTCTACGAAAGCATTGATTTGCGCAAGAGCTGCTGCCATATCCGCAAGGTCGAGCCGCTCAATCGCGCGCTGTCCGATGTCGCCGCGTGGGTGACGGGACAGCGCCGCGAACAATCGGTGACGCGCGCCGAGCTGCACGAGGAAGAGCGCGACGAGCCGCGCAACATCGCCAAGTTCAATCCGCTCGCGGACTGGACCGAAACCGATGTGTGGGATTACCTGAAAGCCTTCGATGTGCCCGTGAATCCGCTGCACGCGCGCGGCTATCCGAGCATCGGCTGCGAGCCTTGTACGCGCGCGGTGCGCCCCGGCGAAGACAGCCGCGCCGGACGCTGGTGGTGGGAATCGCGCGATACGAAGGAATGCGGCTTGCACATCACGAATATCAAGATCGTCGAAGCAGCACCAAGCTCCGCGATCTAAGGCACTACCCCCTGTCACTGAACGCGGCGCTCATAGAAGCGCCGCTAGAAAAAGGATCGACGAACATGAGCACGACGCTCGACTCTAACGTCACCGCACCGGTCGTCAACAAGGCGACTCGCATGGATCACCTGGATTGGCTCGAAGCCGAGTCGATCCACATCATTCGCGAACTGGTCGCGGAATGCAGCAAGCCCGCGCTCCTGTTCTCGGGCGGCAAGGATTCGGTCGTCGTGCTGGCGCTCGCGCTCAAGGCGTTCGGCCTCGGCGGGGGCCGCAAGACGACGCTGCCGTTCCCGCTGGTTCACATCGACACGGGTCACAACTTCCAGGAAGTGATCGATTTCCGCGATCGCCGCGCGGCCGAGATCGGCGCGGAGCTCGTCGTCGGTCATGTCGAGGATTCGATCAAGAAGGGCACGGTGCGTCTGCGTCGCGAGACGGATTCGCGCAATGCCGCGCAAGCGGTGACGCTGCTCGAAACCATCGAGCAATACGGCTACACGGCGATGATCGGCGGCGCGCGCCGCGACGAAGAAAAGGCGCGCGCGAAAGAGCGCATCTTCTCGTTCCGCGATGAATTCGGCCAGTGGGATCCGAAGGCGCAGCGTCCGGAACTGTGGAGCATCTACAACGCGCGTCTGCACAACGGCGAGCATCTGCGCGTGTTCCCGATCTCCAACTGGACCGAGCTCGACGTGTGGCAGTACATCGCGCGCGAAAAGCTCGAACTGCCGAACATCTACTACGCGCATGACCGCGAGATCGTGCGCCGCAACGGCCTGCTCGTGCCGGTAACGCCGCTCACGCCGGTGCGCGAAGGCGAGACCGCCGAGATCGCGCAAGTGCGTTTCCGCACCGTCGGCGATATCAGTTGCACGTGCCCGGTCGCGAGCGATGCCGATGACGTCGAGAAGATCATCGCGGAAACGGCCGTGACGGAAATCACGGAACGCGGCGCGACGCGCATGGACGATCAGGCTTCCGAAGCCGCGATGGAACAGCGCAAGAAGCAAGGTTATTTCTAAGCATCACGCGACAGGAAGAAACGAGTCATGAGCATCTATCAAGCTGAAGATCTGGGCGTGTTGCGCTTCATCACCGCGGGTTCCGTCGACGACGGCAAGAGCACGCTGATCGGCCGTCTGCTGTACGACAGCAAGGCCGTCTTGTCGGATCAGTTGTCGGCGATTTCGCGCGCGAAGAACAAGCGCACGGTCGGCGATGAAATCGACCTCTCGCTGCTCACGGACGGCCTCGAAGCCGAGCGCGAGCAGGGCATTACCATCGACGTCGCGTATCGCTATTTCGCCACGGCGAAGCGCAAGTTCATCATCGCCGATACGCCGGGCCACGAGCAGTACACGCGCAACATGGTGACGGGCGCGTCGACGGCGCATGCGGCGATCATTCTCGTCGACGCAACGCGCGTCACGTTCGAGGACGGCGTCGCGCAACTGCTGCCGCAGACGAAGCGCCACAGCGCGATCGTCAAGCTGCTCGGTCTGCAGCACGTGATCGTCGCGATCAACAAGATGGATCTGGTCGAGTACAGCGAAGCGCGCTTCAACGAGATTCGCGATGCGTACGTCGTGCTCGCGCGTCAGCTCGGGCTGTCGAACGTGCGCTTCGTGCCGGTGTCGGCGCTGAAGGGCGACAACATCGTGACGGCGAGCGAGCGCATGCCGTGGTACGCAGGCGAGCCGCTGCTCGATCTGCTGGAATCGCTGCCGGTCGCGCAGCCGAACGATCAGGCGCTGCGTTTCCCGGTGCAATGGGTCGCGCGTCAGGACGGCTCGCAAGCCGACGATTTCCGCGGCTACATGGGCCGCGTCGAAGCGGGCGAAGTGCGCGTCGGCGATGCGCTGACCGTGCTGCCCGCCGGCCGCGAAGCGACGGTTGCCGAGATCATCGCGCCAGTGCCGGGTGGTGTCGCGCCGGTGGATCGCGCGTTCGCTGGCCAGACGGTGACGATTCGCCTGACGGAAGACGTCGACGTGTCGCGCGGCGATACCTTCGTGCCCGCCGCGGCGAAGGTCGAGCCGGCGAAGAAGCTCGAAGCGGACCTCTGCTGGTTCGACGAAGAGCCGCTTTCGCCGCAGCGCAAATATCTGCTGAAACAGACGACGAACACGGTGTTCGCGCGCATCGGCGCGGTGAAGCAGGTGCTGGACGTGCATACGCTGTCGCATTCGGTCGATCGCAGCACGCTCGCGATGAACGACATCGGCCGCGTGGCGCTCACGTTGCAGAAGCCGATCGTCGCGGACGAGTACGATACGCATCAGGGCACCGGCGCGTTCGTGCTGATCGATGAAGCGACGCATCACACGGTCGCCGCCGGCATGATTCGTTCGATCGCGGCTTGATCGACATTTAGCGACGGATGATTGCAATGGGTAAGGTCTATCTGATCGGAGCGGGGCCGGGCGCGGCGGATCTCATCACCGTGCGCGGCATGCGCTTGCTCGAGCAGGCGGACGTCGTGCTGCACGACGCGCTCGTCGAACCGGCGATGCTCGACTACGCGCCCAACGCGAAGAAGATTGCTGTCGGCAAGCGCTGCGGACAGCGTTCGACGGCGCAGCACTTCATCAACAAGCAGATCGTCGATGCCGCGCTGGAACACGGTGTCGTGGTGCGTCTGAAGGGCGGCGATCCGATGCTCTTCGGCCGCGCCGACGAGGAAATGCGCGCGCTCGAAGTTGCGGGCATCGAGTTCGAAGTGGTGCCGGGCATCACGGCGGCGCTCGCGAGCGCGGCGACGCTCAAGCGCTCGCTGACCTTGCGCGGTGTGGCGCGCAGCGTCGCACTGGCGACGCATTCGCGTGCGGCGGACAGCGACGAGATTCGCGAGCAGGCGAAGGCCGATTCGCTCGTGTTCTACATGGGCCGCGACAGCGCGCCGGACATCGCGCAGCAGTTGATCGATGCAGGACGTCCCGGCTCGACGCCGGTGGCGATCGTCGAGGCGTGCAGCACGCCGCGCGAACGCACGCTGACGTTGACGCTCGCGCGCATGGCGCTGGGCGAGGCGCAGGAGTGGCTGGATCCGTCGCAGCCGAGCTTGCTGATGATCGGTGAGGCGTTTCGCGAACGGGCGTCGGCGGTGAAGCCGAAGGTGCACTTGAAGGGGATGCAGGCGGCGGCTTGATGTCGTTCGACAGGCTCAAAGTAAGGAGCGCACCGGAGACGGTGCGCTCCTTTTGCTTTGGATCTCGGAATTCAAAAGTCGACGAGCTTGATTTTCTTCTTTTTCGAGTTGCTGGCGCGGGAATGCGTACTGCGAGGCTATTGCCCACTTGGAAATGAGCAGATTCATACGGAGCCCAATCGGATATACGGAAAAGTCAATCCAAGTAGAGGCGCTCGATTCGGAGGGTGCCATTCGGCCGAACGGCCAGCGTTGATCTACGCGCCCATCTGCCGCAAACAATACCCCGCGACCGCTTCCAGCACCGCGTCATCTTCCCCGACTGCCGTCGCGCAGGAAATCGCAACGTCGGGATGTGCCTTCCGGCACTTCTCGACGATCTCCGGCAAGTCGCGACGCACATGCCCGCCTTGTCCGAAAAAAACGGGCACGACCGTAATGGCATCGCATCCATCGGCGGCTTGCCGCGCCACTGCGGCCGGCAAATCCGGCGACATCAACTCGAGAAACGCCAGCGCCACCGGCTGATCGCCGCGCGAACCACGCAACTTCTGCGCGAGCCGCTCGAATGGCTCGGCCCAGCGCGGATCGCGCGCGCCGTGACCGAACAGGATGATGCCGTGCTTCTTCATCGCGCGTTCTCCGTCAGGGAAGAAACGTCAGTGCCGCTCGACCCACTTCAGTCCGATCAACCCGACCGCCAGATAGGCGAGCGCGGGCGCGGCCGCCGTGAGCGGCGCGGGCCAGGTATTCAGATTGCCGATATGCGAGAACAGCGTGTTGAACAACTGGAAGCTCATGCCGATCATGATGCCGCCGAACACCTTCACGCCGACCACGCCCGCGCGCGTATGCAGGTACGCGAACGGCAGCGACAGAATCAGCATCACGAACACCGCGAACGGATAAAGAATCTTGCGCCAGAACGCGATCTGATAGCGCTGCGCGTCCTGATGGTTCTCCGTCAGATGCTGGATATAGCGAAAGAGGTTGAACATCGACATCCGGTCCGGCGACACCAGCAGCACCGACAGAATCTGCGGCGTCAGCTCGGAGCGCAACGAGTACTCCGGCAGCGTGGTCTGCGTCGCGCGATACACCGGATTCAACGTGTCGCCGGGATTGACGGCCTGCGGCGGCGCGTCGTTCAGGCGGGTGTCGGTCACGCCGGTGAGCTTCCAGTGGCCGGGCGGCGCGTACACACCCGTCTTGGCGATGCGTACGTTGGTCAGGCGGAACTTCGAATCGAACTCGTAGATTCGCACGTTGGCGATCGTCGTATCGGGATTCAGCGTGCCGACATTGACGAAACGCGTGACCTGTTCGCCGTTCTCTTTCGCCGTCAACGTGTCCTTGACCCACACGCCCGACTGAAAATTCGATGACACCGACGATCCGAGCGCCTCAAGCCGCACGCGCTCGGACAACTGGTCCGTGTATGGCCCGATCACTTCGCCGATGAGGTACGTGATGAACACCAGCGGAATGCCGATCTTCATCAGCGAGCGCAGCGCCGCGCCGGTCGAAAGCCCCGACACGCGGAAGATCGTGAATTCCGAGGCTGCCGCCATCTGCGCGAAGACGTAAATGGCCGAGATGAGCGCGGCGACGGGAATGATCTCGTAGAAGCGCGAAGGCGTCTGCAGCCCGACGCGCAGCACCGCGAGCATGAAGTTGTATTTGCCGTGCCCGACCGTGTTCAGCTCGTTGATCAGGTCGAAGAAGAAGAACAGCCCCGAGAACGCGAACAGGATGAAGATGAACGCGAGGTATATCTGGCGCGCGAAGTATCGTTCGTAGATGCGCAACATGTCAGGCCCCCTTTGAACCCGTCAGCGACGAGAGCCTGAAGAGCGGCCGGTTGCGAATCCGCAGCCAGAAGATGAACGCGACGAGCGCCCCCACGACGAGGTGCAGCCCGACGAGTCCCACGCCGAACGACAGCTTGCCTTGCTCGATCCACGACTGCACGACGTTCAGCAGGTTCGAATACGTGAGATAGATGAGCACGGCCATCACGAGATTGATCGTGCGGCTGCGGCGCGGGTTTTGATACGAAAGCGGAATGGCGAGCAGCATCAGATTGATGGCGATGATCGGCAAGCCCGCGCGCCACGCGAACTCCGCGAGATTTTCCTTGGTCGGATCCGCGAGCAGATCGGGCGTGTAGATGCCCGTGGTCGTCGGCGTGTTGACGACCTGGCGGCTCATTATCTTCACACCATAGCGCTCGAATTCCATGATCCGAAAGTTCGGCTGGCCGGGCTCGCCGTCGTAGCGGCGGCCGTTGTCGAGCACGATGAAGCGGTCGCCGTCGGGACGCGTTTCGGTGTGCCCGTTCTTCGAAACGATCACGTTGACCTTGCCGCCTTCCGTGCTCGTGACGAACACGTTCTCGACGTGCCCCTGATCCTGCGACATCTTCTCGATGAAGAACACGCGATGGCTCGCCGGCGATTCGCGGAACTGGCCCGGCGCGAGCAGCGACACTTCATCGCGCTGCTGAAAGCGCTGCTTGATGAGCTTGCTCTGCTGATTCGACCACGGCCAGCCGACGAAAGCGAAGAACATGATGAGGATGATGATCGGCGTCGAGAACACGGCGATCGGCTTGATGAGCTGCGTCTGACTCACGCCCGACGCGAGCCACACGACCATTTCCGAGTCGCGATACCAGCGCGTGAGCACGAAGAGGATGGAGACGAACAGCGTCACGATCAGCATGACCGCGAGATAGCCGATGACGGTGAGCCCGATCAGCACGACGACGTCTTTCGGGTCGATCTGACCTTGCGCCGCGAAGCCGACGATGCGGATCATCATCGTCGTGAGCATGATCGTGAGCAGGACCATGAACACGGCGCCGGCCGTATACGCGAGTTCGCGCTGCAGGGAGCGTTCGAAGATCATTGAATTTTGCGATTTGCCGGCGGGGATGCGGAATCATGCACGCATCTTGTGGCGAAGGGGAAGGGCATCGTGCTCATCCTCGCTTTGCGCCTGTGACCGCCGCGGAAAAAATAGCGGATAATTGCGGCTTTCATCCTTCAGCCTAGATTTTATCCGAGGATAAGCGCGATGGACTTTAGCATAAAAGCCTGTGATTGGAGCAAAGGCGAGGCAAATGGTTTCCTTACCGGAAAGTCGGATGTCATCGTGCTCGGCATCTTTGAAGCGCAGACGCTCACGGGCGCCGCGCGCGACATGGACGTCGCCACCAAGGGCCTCATTTCGCGCGTCGTGAAAGCCGGCGACATGAGCGGCCGCGCCGGCACGACGCTGCTCGTGCCCGAAGTGACCGGCATCGGCGCATCGCGCGTGCTGCTCGTCGGGCTCGGCAAGCAGGACGCCTTCAATCAGAAAGCCTATGGCGAAGCCGTGCGCGCCGCGTGGCGCGTGCTGCTCGGCTCGAAGATCGGCCAGGCGACCTTCACGCTCGCTCAACTGCCGGTCCAGGAGCGTGACGGCGTGTGGGCCGTGCGCGCCGCGATCCTCGCGCTGCGCGAGCTGACCTACAAATTCACGCAGATGAAGAGCAAGCCCGACAACGGCGCGCGCTCGCTCAGGAAGATCGTGTTCAGCATCGATTCCGCGGACGAGAAAGCCGCCAGGGTCGCGGTGAAGCAGGGCGTCGCGATCGCGAACGGCATGGATCTCACGCGCGATCTCGGCAATCTGCCGCCGAACGTCTGCACGCCGACCTATCTCGGCCAGACCGCGAAGAAGCTTGGCCGCGACTTCAAGCTGAAGGTCGAGGTGCTCGGCCAGAAGCAGATCGAGGCGCTCGGCATGGGCTCGTTCCTGTCGGTGGCGAAGGGTTCGGTCGAGCCGCCGCAGTTCATCGTCATGCATTACCAAGGCGCGGGCGTCGAAGCGAGCAAGACGAAGGGCAAGAATGCGCCGATCGTGCTGGTCGGCAAGGGCATCACGTTCGACTCGGGCGGCATTTCGATCAAGCCGGGCGAGGCGATGGACGAGATGAAGTACGACATGTGCGGCGCGGGTTCCGTGTTCGGCACGATGCGCGCGGTCGCCGAAATGGGCCTGAAGCTCAACGTGATCGGCGTGATCCCGACTTGCGAGAACATGCCCGCGGGTAACGCCGTGAAGCCGGGCGACATCATCACGGCGATGAACGGCACGACCATCGAAGTGCTCAACACCGACGCCGAAGGCCGCCTGATCCTGTGCGACGCCTTGACCTACGCGGAGCGCTTCAAGCCCGCCGCCGTGGTCGATATCGCGACGCTCACGGGCGCGTGCATCATCGCGCTCGGGCATCACAACACCGGTCTCTTCTCGAAGGACGACGCGCTCGCGGGCGAGTTGCTCGACGCATCGCGCGAAGCGTCCGATCCGGCATGGCGCCTGCCGCTCGACGACGAGTATCAGGACCAGCTCAAGTCGAATTTCGCGGATGTCGCGAATATCGGCGGACGTCCGGCCGGCAGCGTGACGGCGGCGTGCTTCCTGTCGCGCTTCGCGACGGCGTATCCGTGGGCGCACCTCGATATCGCCGGAACCGCGTGGAAGAGCGGCGCGGCGAAGGGCGCGACGGGCCGTCCCGTGCCGCTGCTTTCGCAGTTCCTGATCGATCGCGCGGGCGCATGACACGCATCGACTTCCATACGAATGTCGGCGATCCGCTCGCCTACGCCTGCCGCCTCGCGCGCAAGGTGTATGCGAGCGGCAAGCCGCTCGTCGTGCTCGCCGAACCGCAGCGTCTCGCCGCGTTCGACGAGCAGTTGTGGACCTTCCAGCCGCTCGAATTCGTGCCGCACTGCATGGCGAAGAGCGCGCTCGCGCAGGACACGCCTGTCGTGCTCACGTCGAATCTGGATGAAGCGCCGCATCATCAGGTGCTGGTGAATCTCGGCGCGCCGGTGTCCGCGCAGTTCGCGCGCTTCGAGCGGCTCGTCGAGATCGTCGGCAGCGAGGGGGACGAACTCGCCGCGGGCCGCGAGCGTTATCGCTTCTATCGCGATCGCGGCTATGCGATCGAGACGCACAATCAGGGCGGTTGAGCGAACAGAAAGCGCGCGTTGCGTGCGCTACGCTGGCAGTGACAAAGGAGACCACCCGAGATGACCGACAAGCCCGAATCCTTCGATTCCTCCATTCCGACGCTGACCGATGTCGTCGTGCCCGGCAAGCCGGAATACGCGCGCGCGCCGTCGATCAACGCCGCGATCGAATACGACGCGGACCAGATCGCCGAGCGGCTGCGCGGCCGCTTCACGAACTTCCTGACAGGCGATGCGCGCGCGCTCATCGAAGAACGCTGCCGCGAAGTGCTGCGCGAACATTCGACGCAACTCGTCTCGGCGATCACGCGCGAAGTCGCGATGGCGCTCGAAGGCCGGATGAGCGAATGGGTGCGCGATGCAGTCGAGGAAGAGTTGCGCCGTCAGCGCGGCGAATGAGTTCTATCGCGGCGACGGTATCTCCGCCCGGCACGCGATAACCTGATCCCGGCGACACCCTGTTTCTCCAGTCGAACGCGCGCGTTCGATTGTTGCGTTATTTCTTTTGGCGAACTGATCATGTTCGCCTGCCACGCATATCGTTACAAAGAGGATGACGCCGAAATTCGACGGGCGTTTACCTATACTGCCAATGCTTCGACCAGATACAGCGATGAGTGCGTGACTCGCAGTCGTGATGCACGCCTTGGGACGTCGGTGGCACGGAGTCGTCCAGCGCATGAGCAAACAACGATATCGCGGGCGGGACCGGCCATTCTTTACTGAACGGCGTCCTCATTACGCCGCCGTGCTCCTTCTTTTCGCGATGTCGGCGCACGCCGTCACGACACTCGGGCCAAGCTCGGCCACGCAGACGGTTTCCACCGACACGTCCTACCTGATCAAGCCCGGCACCGCGATCACGACCTCATCGGGCAACGCCATCAACGTCGAGGGCATTGCGCCCGTAACCATGTCGAACGCGGGTTCGATCATCAGTTCTACGGACAACATCGCGGCGGCAGTTGTGTTCGACGTGCCCGGATCGCTCGTCAATCAGGTGTCCGGCGCGGCGCTGGGCCATACGCACGGCATCCTCTTCAACAACAACGGTGCGGCCAACAATATCGTCAATCGCGGCGATGTCAGCGCGCGTATCAGCCATGCAATTACCTACTTGGGCGCGGCGAGCGGGACCGTCGACAACTTCGGAACGCTCAACGCCAACTCGGCGGTGACGGCCAGCACGGACGGCATTCTCCTCGGATCGACGGGCAACGTGACCGTGAACAATCACGCCGGGGCGGTCATCCGCTCGGGTATGGGCGATCAGGATAACGGCAGCGGGATCCTCGTGAGTGCCGGAACGGCGGCGATCCACAATGACGGACTCATCGATGCCTATCACGAAGGCATTCTCGGCAGAAGCGGCCTTCCCATGGAGGTACGCAATGGCGCCACGGGCGTGATCCGCAGCACGATCGGGGCGGGCGTGCGGCTCCAAAGCGGGAGCACGCTCGATAACGCCGGCGTCATTGCCAGCGGGTCGGAAACGGCCATTCTGCTATTCGGCCCGAACAACGTCGTGACGCTCGGCGCGGGTTCGCGGCTGATAAGCGGCAATGGCAACGCCATCACCAGCCAGAGCACAGACAATTCGATCATCCTGACGGGCACCAACACGGAGTCGGGGAACTTCTTCGCAAGTCCCGAACATGGCTTCATCCGGCTGAACCCGCGCGCGGGCAGCGACTGGACGCTCAACGGCACGGTGCTGATGGGCGGGACATCCTCAGCGGCGCTCGATGTCGAAGGCGCGCTGACGCTCGGCGGCGCGGTCATTCAGAACGGCGGCGGCACGACGGTAAGGTCTTCGGGCTCGCTCACGCTCGGCACGGGCGGCGCGGCCGGCATCGTGACGGGCAATGTCGTCAATGACGGCCTGCTTCGGTTCAACCGCAGCGACGCCTTTTCGTTCGACGGCGCGATAACGGGAACGGGCACGCTCGTGCAGGCGGGCAGCGGCACCGCCGCGCTGACAGCAGCGGGATCGTCGCAAGGCGCGGTAAACGTGCAAGCGGGCACGCTCGCGCTGAATCAGCCGGGCGCGTTCAATGCGGGCAGCTATGCGACGCAGCCTGGCGCGACGACCGCCATCGCCGCGGATTCGACGCTGAACGTCGCGACGAACTTCAGCCAGGCGCCGGGCGCAGCGCTGACGATCGCCATCGGACAGGCCCAGCCGATCATCACGGCGGCGAGCGCGAGTCTCGGCGGCGCGCTGAACGTGAGCGGCTTCGGCGCGAGCGCGCCGGATTCCGCGAGCGCGCTCACGAGCACGCGCTTTGACATCATCCATACGAGCGGCGGTATCGCAGGCGATTTCGCGAGCGTCGGGTTCGGCGGCACGGCGAGTCCCGTCGATTATCTGACGCTCGCCGGCGCGAAGACCAACAACGGGCTCGACTACGAAGTCGGCTTCGGCCTGCGCTGGCTCGCAGGCGCGGCACAGGGCGACGGCGCGTTCACGCTCGCAGGCGCGGCGGATACCTTCAATGCCGATGTCGCGCTCAACGACCAGACTGGCCGGTTCGCGAGCGGCTGGGACGGCCGGACGTTGACGAAGAAGGGCGCGGGCACGTTGATCCTGTCGGCGGCGAACGGCTATACCGGCGCGACACTGATCGATGCCGGCACGCTCGCCGCGGGCGCGCGCGACGTGATCGCGGGAAGTTCGCAGCTCGCGGTGGCGGCGGGCGCGACCTTCGATCTGCGCGGCTTCGATCAGCACGTCAGCGATCTCGCCGGCGCGGGCAATGTGACGCTCGCCGGCGGTGCGCTGAGCGTGAACAGCGCGGCCGATTCGACGTTCAGCGGCACGATCGGCGGCGCAGGCAGTTTGACGAAGAGCGGCGCGGCCACGCTGACGCTGAGCGGCGACAACACGTTCACCGGCACGACGACGATCGCTTCGGGCGCGCTGCGGCTCGGCGCGGGCGGGACGACGGGCAGCGTCGCCGGGAACGTCGTCGATGACGGCGCGCTCGTCTTCGACCGCGCCGACAACGTGATCTTCCGCAACACGATCAGCGGCACGGGCGATGTCGTTCAGCAAGGCAGCGGCGTCGTCACGTTGACCAACGCGCAAACCTACAGCGGCGCCACGCGCGTCGATGCCGGCGCGCTGGTGTTGACCGACGGCGCGCGGCTCGCGAATACGTCTCAGGTAAGCGTGGCTCCGAGCGCGACCTTCGGCGGCTATGGCTCGGTGGGCGGCGCGGTGCTCAACAACGGCGTACTGGCCATAGCCGATGCCGCGCCGGGTTTCGCGGGCGGTCCGGCGGGACAATTCCTCATCGGCGGCGCGCTCACGAACAACGGCGAGATTCGCATGGCGAGCGCCGCGCCCGCGAGCACGCTGACCGTCGCGGGCGATTACACCGGCAACAACGGCCGTATGGCGCTCTCCACGGTGCTCGCGGGCGACCGATCGGCGACCGACAGACTTGTCGTACACGGCGGCACGGCGGGGCAGACGCGCGTCGCAATCGCAAATGCGGGCGGCGCGGGCGCGCAAACGGCGAACGGCATCGAGATCGTCCAGGTGGACGGGCAATCGAACGGCGTGTTCACGCTTGACGGCCGCGTGGTCGCGGGTCCGTACGAATACAGTCTGCGGCAAGGCGGCCTGGCGACGCCGGACGATGGCGACTGGTATCTGCGTTCGGCGCCGACGCCGCGCCCGGAGCCGGGCGCTTACCTCGGCAATCAGCGCTCCGCCGAAACGATGTTCACGATGACACTGCACGATCGCGCAGGCTTCGCCGATTCCTACGCCGCGCTACCGCCGGACGCCGATAACGCGACGGCCTGGGCGCGCACGAGAGGCGCGCATACCGACAGCGACGCGGCCAGCGGGCGTATCGGCGAATCGACGGACACCGCGCTCGTGCAGGCGGGCATCGACCTGCTGCATCGGGTGTCGGACGGGCATCGCTGGCAGGCGGGCGTGATGGCGGGCTACGGCTCGTCCACCACCGATGCGACCGCGCAGAACAGTTCCGCGACCGCGCGCGGCAACGTCAACGGGGCGAGCGCGGGCGTCTACGCGACGTGGCGCGGCAATGCCTGGTCAGCCGATGGCCCGTACGTCGACACCTGGCTGCAGTACGCCCATTTCGACAACACCGTGAAGGGCGCGGATTTGCCGGGCGAGAATTATTCGAGCAGC
Organism: Caballeronia sp. AZ1_KS37; assembly: GCF_023631165.1. Taxonomy (NCBI): domain Bacteria; kingdom Pseudomonadati; phylum Pseudomonadota; class Betaproteobacteria; order Burkholderiales; family Burkholderiaceae; genus Caballeronia; species Caballeronia sp. AZ1_KS37. The sequence goes on from NZ_JALQDP010000002.1 coordinate 85,652, forward strand.
GTGTGGGCGGGATCGCTCGAAGGCGGCTGGGCCTTTGCGCTCGGGCAGACATCGACGGGACCGGTGCTCGTCGAGCCGCAGCTTCAGTTGATCTACACGAACTATCACGCCGGCGATCACGTCGAGCACAACGGAACGGTGATTCACAGCGACGATGGCGGCGGATTCACGACGCGCGTCGGCGTGCGGATCTTTCACGCGCCAGGCTCGGCGGCGTCGCCCGGATGGCTGCCGTTCGCGGAAATCAACTGGTGGCACGACACGCAGCTTTCCTCGGTTTCGTTCAACGACGTGCGCGTGTCGCAGGACGGCCCGAGAAATCGCATGGAGTTCAAGCTCGGCGCGCAAGGCCAGATCGCGAAACAGTGGCGCGTGTGGGGCAATCTCGGCTATCAGCAAGGCGACGGCGGTTATCGGAGCTACGAAGGGCTGCTCGGCGCGCGCTACATCTGGTGACGCGCGCGCCGGTCGCGCGTCAACCCGTCACCGCGCCCTTGTTCGCCGGCCCCGCGAGCGCCGCGAATTTCGCCAGCACGCCGCGCGTGTACTTCGGCGCGGGCTGCTTCCACGCGGCGCGGCGGCGCGCGAGTTCGGCGTCATCCACGTTCAGTTGCAGAAGCAGCTTGTGCGCGTCGATGGTGATCGAATCGCCTTCCTGCACGAGCGCGATGGTGCCGCCCGCGAACGCTTCCGGCGCGACGTGGCCGACCACCATGCCCCAGGTGCCGCCCGAGAAACGCCCGTCGGTGATGAAGCCGACGGATTCGCCCAGCCCCTTGCCGATGATCGCCGATGTCGGCGCGAGCATCTCCGGCATGCCCGGACCGCCGACCGGCCCCAGATAGCGCAGCACGAGAATGTCGCCAGCTTTGATCTTGTCGCTGAGAATGGCGTCCATCGCGCTTTGCTCGTCGTCGAACACGCGCGCAGGACCCGTGATGACCGGATTCTTCAGGCCCGTGATCTTCGCGACCGCGCCGTCTTCCGCGAGATTCCCGCGCAGGATCGCGAGATGCCCTTCCTTGTAAAGCGCCTGCTCGATCGGGAAGATGACCTTTTGATCCGCGCGCGGCTTGCTCGGCACGTCCTTCAGTTCTTCGGCCATCGTGCGGCCGGTGATCGTGATGCAGTCGCCGTGCAAGAGACCCGCGTCGAGCAGGATCTTCAGCACTTGCGGAATGCCGCCGGCTTTGTGCAAGTCCGTCGCGACATATTGACCGGAAGGCTTCAGATCGCAGATGACCGGCACTTTCTTGCGCATGCGCTCGAAGTCGTCGATGCTCCATTCCACGTCCGCCGCGTGCGCGATGGCGAGATAGTGCAGCACGGCGTTCGTCGAGCCGCCCGTCGCCATGATGAGCGCCACCGCGTTCTCGATCGACTTCTTCGTGATGATGTCGCGCGGCTTCAGATCCCTCTTCACCGCTTCGACGAGTACGCGCGCCGATTCGGCCGCGGAATCGACCTTTTCCTGATCCGGATTCGCCATCGTCGACGAATACATCAGCGACATGCCGAGCGCCTCGAACGACGAGCTCATCGTGTTCGCCGTGTACATGCCGCCGCACGAGCCGGTCGACGGGCACGCGTTCTTCTCGACGCCCTTGAAATCCTCCTCCGACATGCGCCCCGCGGTGAACTCGCCGACCGCCTCGAAAGACGACACGATCGTCAGATCCTTGCCCTTCCAGTTGCCGGGGCGAATCGTGCCGCCATACACATAGATCGACGGCACGTTCATGCGCGCCATGCCGATCATGCCGCCCGGCATGTTCTTGTCGCAGCCGCCGATCACGACGACGCCGTCCATCCACTGGCCTTGCACGGCGGTCTCGACGCAGTCCGCGATTACCTCGCGCGACACGAGCGAGTACTTCATGCCTTCGGTGCCCATCGACATGCCGTCGGAGATCGTCGGCGTGCCGAAAATCTGCGGATTCGCATCGGATTTCCTGATCGATTCGACGGCGGCGTCCGCGAGGCGCTGCAAGCCCGCGTTGCACGGCGTGATCGTCGAGTGGCCATTGGCGACGCCGATCATCGGCTTGTCGAAGTCCTCCTCCTTGTAGCCGAGGGCGTAATACATCGAGCGATTGGGCGAGCGCGCGACGCCCTGAGTGATGTGCTTCGAGCGGCGATTGAAGGCCATGGTGTGCTCCTGAGGGGATGTTCTTGATTTGATGCAGCAAGAATGCAACCGCGCTATGTGTCTGTCCAATATATTATTCAGGGCTTACTAGGTCGCAAAACATATCAATGGAACTACGACTCCTGCGTTATTTCGTGACGGTCGCCGAAGAGATGCACTTCGGCCGTGCCGCCGCGCGCCTCGCGATGACGCAGCCGCCGCTCTCGCAGGCGATCCGCGCGCTGGAAGAATCGCTCGGGGTCGCGCTTTTCGTGCGCACGAAACGGACCGTGGAGCTGACGCCCGTCGGCAAGGATCTGTTGCCGGAAGTGCGCCGCCTGCTCGCATCCGCCGATGCGCTGCGTCCGCTCGCGCAATCGCTCGCGCGCGGCGAGGCGGGCGTGCTGTCGCTCGCGTTCGTCTCCACCGCCGATTACGGGCTTCTGCCGGCGCTGCTGCGCGATTTCGGTGCGCGTCATCCCGGCGTGCGTCTGCAACTGACCGAAGCGACGAGCGACGTGCAGATCGACGAACTCGTCGCCGGGCGCGTCGATGCGGGCCTCGTCATTCCGCCGCTGCCGCCGCGTTACGCGTCGTCGCTCGAGTATGTGCCGATCGCGCGCGAGCCGCTGATGATCGCGATGTCCGAGAAGCAGGCGCAAGAGCTGAACTCGGGCGAAGACGAACCCGTCGACCTGCACGATCTCGCCGCCGCGCCGCTCGTCGTCTTTCCGAGGCGTCTCGCGCCCGGCTTGCACGACATCATCATGGGCTGCTATGGCGCGGCCGGGCTCACGCCGCGTATCGGCCAGGAGGCGATCCAGATGCAGACCATCGTGAGCCTCGTGTCCGCCGGCATGGGCGTCGCGCTCGTGCCGCAATCGCTGCGTCATCTAAGGCGCACGGGCGTCGTGTATCGTCCGCTGCTCGATCCCGGTCCTTTCGTGGAAACGGGGCTGGTATGGCGGATCGCGGAAGTGAGTCCGGTGCTCGCCGGGTTCATCGAAATCGTCCGTTCGAGGGCCGAAAGCGCCGGTTCTGTATGATTCGCCCCTGTAGCCCGCTTAAAGATTCCCACATCAGAATGCTCATACATCCCAATTTCGATCCCATCGCGATTCATCTCGGACCGCTCGCCGTGCGCTGGTACGGCCTCATGTACCTGGTGGCGTTCGTGTCGGCCATCGTCATCGGCCGGTTGCGGCTGCGGCTGCCTTATGTCGCCGCGCAAGGCTGGACCGTGAAGGACATCGACGACATGCTGTTCTACGGCGTGCTCGGCACGATTCTGGGCGGGCGCATTGGCTACGTGCTGTTTTACAAGGCCAGTTATTACGCCGCGCATCCGCTCGATATCTTCAAGGTATGGGAAGGCGGGATGTCGTTTCACGGCGGCTTTCTCGGCGTGACGCTCGCGATGGTGCTGTTCGCGTATCACCGCAAGCGCACGTGGCTGCAGGTGACGGATTTCGTCGCGCCGATGGTGCCGCTCGGTCTCGCGGCGGGGCGACTCGGCAATTTCATCAACGGCGAGCTGTGGGGCCGCGTGACGGACCCGAACGCGCCGTGGGCGATGCTCTTCCAGAACTCGACGAACGACGACGCCGTGTGGCTCTCGAAGAATCCGCAGCTCGACGCGCAGTATCACCTCACGGAAATTTTTCAGCGTTACCACATGCTGCCGCGTCATCCGTCGCAGTTGTACGAAATCGCGCTGGAAGGGCTCGTGTTGTTCATCGTGATCTGGACGTTCTCGCGCAAGCAGCGTCCGGTCGGCGCGATTTCGGCGCTGTTCCTGATCGGTTATGGACTCGCGCGCTTCACCGTGGAATTCGCGCGTGAGCCGGACGATTATCTCGGCTTGCTCGCGCTCAATCTCTCGATGGGCCAATGGCTTTCGCTGCCGATGATCGTCGCCGGCGTGGTAATGATGGTGTGGGCCTACAAGCGCAATCTGCGCCTGCCGCCCGAATCCGCAAAGGCTTGAGGAAAGAGCGGGGCGGTCGAACGCCGCCCCGCGTGAACAGCGGGAGCGACGTTTAGCGTCCCATTTGTACGGAGCCGGAAACGTCGACTGTCACCGTGGTCGTGCCGGCTTCCATCGCGATCGGGGCCATCTTCGCATCGGCGCTCATCGCGCGCGATTGCATCATCATGACGGGACGCGGCTGCGCGCCGCTCCGTCCGACATTCACTTCCCGAATCGTGAAATTGCTGTAGCCGAAGCCTTGCGCGGCGCTTTGCGCCTGCTTGCGGAACGAATCGATGGCTTGCGAGACGAGCTTTTGCTCGGCCGCGCGCTGCGCTTCGGGCGACAGCGAGAACGCGACGCTACCCACTTGCATCGACGAACTCATCTTGCCCGCGAGCTTCGATGCCGCCGCGAAGTCATGCGATTCGAGCACGACTTCCGTGCGCCCGCGCCACGCGGAAATCTTGCCGTCGCGATCCGTCGACGGATAGACGGTGAACGAGCCGCTCTTCGCGGTCACGCCGTCGACACCTTTGGCTTCGCGTAACGCGGCCTCGGCGCGCTGATTGAGCGTGCTGGTGAGCGACGACGGATCGGCCGCTTCCTGTTCGTAGAAGAGCGTGATGTTGACGACATCCTGCGGCACTTGCGCGCTCGCTTGTGCGGAGAGCGAGAGCACGCCCGAGGGCTGTGGCTGCGTCATCACCGTCTGCGCAGCGGCGGTTTGAGACAACGTTAGCGCGGCACCGGACATCGCGAGCAGGGCGAAGGCGGCGGCGGTTTTCTTATTGAGCATCGAAGGACTCCGTGACATCGCGTACGTGCGACGGGATTTAGTCGCAGTCGTGAAGTCGTAAGTTCCTTGTTAGACGAGGTGCTCGGTAATAAATCGCCATTGCGCTTCGGTCACGGGCGTGATCGAGAGCCGGTTGCCGCGCGCGAGCACTTGCATGTCGGCAAGCTCTGGATGTTCGCGCAACGCGGCGAGCGATATGAGCGGCGTCTTCTTCACGAACTTCACGTCGACGAGCATCCAGCGCGGCGTTTCCTGCGTCGATTTCGGATCGTAGTAATCGCTCTTCGGATCGAATTGCGTGGGATCCGGATATGCCGTCGAGCACACTTTCGCGATGCCCGCGATGCCCGGCTCCGGGCAGCTCGAATGATAGAAGAGCACGCCGTCGCCGATCTGCATCTGATCGCGCATGAAGTTGCGCGCCTGATAGTTGCGTACGCCCGTCCACGGCAAGGTTTTTTTCGGCGCGTGCGCGAGATGATCGATGCTCGCTTCGTCCGGTTCGGACTTCATCAGCCAGTAGCGCATGGTCGTGTGCATGAATCGAAGAGCGAACGGCAGGGACAAACGAAAACGGCATCGGAAAAACCGATGCCGTTTCTTGAATGAGGTCCCCGCCACAGCCGCTAGGCCGGCATCCTGAACCTGGGTTCAAGATTGGTCGCGGTAAGCAACACTTCGGGTACATCGGACTAGCGACGCGCGCGCCCGTGCTGCAAGGTTCCGCAACCGTGCCAATGTAGCATTGGTTCAAGGAATATATGACCTTGGCGTACCAGGCAGGGAAACGTCACTCTACACCAATCGTTTGCCTTCTGCAGCCTCTTCACGCTACTTCGGCGGTTTCTTTTTTCGATTGACATTGCGCGCTGATTGACTCGACGCGCATCTGCCTTATTGCGCTTCGTGTTGCGCAATGACCGCGCCCAATTGCTCGTTCATCGAGTGCATCGTGCGGCGGATTTCTTCGGCGGGGAAGGCCTCGCCGTGACGCACGCTGTCCTGCAGCTTAAGCAATTCCGACGCCAGCGAAAGCGCCGCCATCACCGCGATGCGATCCGTGCCGCGCACGCTGCTTGCATTGCGCACTTTGTTCATTTCGGCGTCGACGCGCGCGACGGCTTCACGCAATGCGCCTTCGGTTTCCGGCGAGCACGCGAGACGATACGGCTGCCCGAGAATGGATACTTCGATCTGCGTGGTCGTCATGCCTTCTCTCCCTGATGATGCTCGCCGTGCAATTCCGTTTCATGTGCTTCCTGGGAATCGGCTTCGAGGAGATCGAGTTGATTGTCGGACTCGGCATGTTGCGCGGACTTGCCGCGCGGCAGCTTTTCGAGAATCGCGTTCAGGCGGATTTGCGCGTCGTCGATTTTCGCGGACAGCGAATCGCGTTCGGACTGCAGCGTATCGCGCTCTTCGCGCACTTGCGCGAGCTCGGCCTGCACGTTCGCATAGTCGGCGCGCAGCTGTTCGAGTTGTTCCTGCAGCGCTTGATGCGCCTGCTTGTGGCGCTCGCTGATCTGGATCAGCCGGCCGATGTTTCCTGACAGTGATTCGAGTTCGTTGAGCATGTGCTGCGTCCTCTAAAGACCTCGCATTTTAGCGCGGTTCAACGGAGCTTCCGATAAATGTCTCGTTTCGAGACGTAACAACACGCGATCTAGCGCTTAATCCTTCGAATCAAGCGCATGTCGCGATGCATTCGTGTGCAGAAAACGCGAGCGCCCCGCAACGCTCGTGATGACAGGCCGGCCGCTTCTCTTTCGCTTCTCGTTCGATTCGTCATGCGCCGCGCCAGTCTGGCCGCGCGGTTTTCTTGACGGCCCCGAACCGCGCTCCTACACTTGCCGCACTTTTGGTGCTCGCATCCGCGGATCTCGTGGATGCAGTCAAACGGGAAACAGGGAGCGAAGTCGCCGCAATCGACGACGAGCCAACCTGTGCTGCCCCCGCAACGGTAAGCGACCGCAACGCAAGTTGCAAGTCGTCTCATGCGCGTTTTTGCCGCGCGAGCGTGTCGAAATTCGTCGCACGCGCGCGACTGCAAGAAACGTGTCGATGCCACTGCGCGCCATGCGCGGGAAGGCGAGACGATTGATCGCCAGCCCGGATACCGGCCGGAGTCCGACGCATCGGCGCGCATGGCGCGGTGCGTTCGTCGCGCATCGTCCTCGCGGGGAGCGGGGTCGCGCTCACGCGAAACGGAACACTTCACACATGGTATTGCCACTGGCCGCGCTCAGAAGCGGTCTCTCCCGTCATGGCGCGCTCGTTGCGGCCATCGGCGCCTTGCCGTTCGCCGGCGCTGCACAGGCGGCCCAGACGGAAGACAGCACGCAAACGCTTGCGCCCGTCGTCGTCACATCGACGCGCGCGCCGCAGCCGCTTGCCGAATCGATTCCGCAGACATCGCTTTTTGACGAGCAGGACATCGCCGATGCAAACGCAAGCGACGCGCTCGGACTCGTCGCGCTCGCGCCCGGCGTGCAGATCACGCGCAACGGCGGACCGGGCTCGAACTCGGGGCTTTTCATACGCGGTGCGGCGTCGTCGCAATCGCTCGTGCTGATCGACGGCGTGCGCGTCGAATCGGCGTCGCTCGGCGCGGCACAGCTATCGCAATTGATGCTCGACCAGATCGGGCGCGTCGAGGTCGTGAACGGCAACGTGTCGGCGCTCTATGGATCGAATGCGATTGGCGGCGTCGTGCAGATCTTCACGAAGGAAGGCGAGGCGCATCCGCCGCGCTTCAACTTCGAGGCCGAGTACGGCAGCTATCACACGCAGCGGCAATCGGCGGGCGTGAGCGGCGCGCTCGACAAGGACGGCCGCACGACCTTCAGCGTGAACGTCTCGCGCGAGAAAACCGACGGCTTCTCGTCGATCGATCCGGGAATCGCGCCCGGCGCCAATCCGAACGCGAACGGCTATCTGAACGAGAGCGTCGCGGCGACGCTGCGTCACAAGTTCAGCGACAAGTGGGACGCGGGCGTGCGCTTCCTGCAATCGAACGGCATCAACAGTTTCGACGATGCCTATGGCCAGCCGACGGATATCAACGAAACGCACGATCGCGTGCGCTCGGCGTCGGTGTTTGCGAACGGCCGCGTCACGGATAACTGGACGGCGCACTTCACGATCGCGCAGGGACAGGACCGCGCGAACATCGAGCAGAACGGCGTCTATACGAGCCGTTTCGATTCGGAGAACCGGCAATATACGTGGCAGAACGACGTGCGGATCAGCGACGCGCACAAGCTGCTCTTCGGCTACGAGCATCTCGATCAGACGCTCGATTCCCATCAGTTCAGCGCGCCCGACCGTCATGTGAATTCGATGTTCGCGGGTTACGTGGGGCACGTCGGCGCGAACGAGTTGCAGGCGAATCTGCGCCGCGATCAGTATTCCGATTTCGGCGGCGCGAACAGCTACTATCTGGGCTACGCGTATAACTTCGACGCGCACTGGAAGGCGAGCGCGAGCTATTCGGCCTCGTTTCGCGCGCCGAGCTTCGACGATCTCTACTATCCGCTGAGCGGCAATCCGTCGATTCAGCCGGAGCGGAGTCATTCGGTCGAGGCGGCGTTGCAGTACGCATCGAATGCGCTCGGCGTGGTGCGCGTGACGCTTTTTCAGACGCGCTATTCGAATTTGATCGATTACGTGTCCGACGGCGGCTTCTACTATGTCGCGCAGAACGTCGGGCGCGCGAAGGTGCAGGGCATCGAGGGATCGTGGGCGGGGCACGTCGGCGCAACGGATGTGCGCGCGGGCGTCACGTTCCAGAATCCCGTCGACGAAACGAATCACGAGGATTTGACGCGGCGCGCGCGGCATTTCGCGACGCTGACGGCGCATCGCACGATCGGGCCGTGGCGCGTCGGTGGCGAATGGATCGTGAGCGGTCAACGCAGCGATTACGATTCGACGCTCGCGGGCTACGGCATCGTGAATCTGTCGGCGCGCTACGACATCTCGAAGTCGTGGTACGTCACGGCGCGCATCGACAACCTGTTCGACAAGGACTATGAACTTGCGTACTCGTACAACACGCCACGACGCGGCGCGTACATCACGTTGGGCTGGCATCCGTCGTGAGCCGCGTGGCTGAACGTCCGCGCGCGATGAACGCGAGCCGCGCCACCGCGATCTGGATCGCGCTCGGCGCAGCGACGCTCGTCGTGCTGGTCGCGTCGCTCGCGATGGGCAGCGTCGCATTGCCCGTATCGCGCGCGATCGGCGCGCTCTTTCACGCGCACTCGGCGACGCCCGATATCGCCGATGACATCGTGCTGACCTTGCGTCTGCCGCGCGCGCTCGCGGGCTTCGCGTCGGGCGCATTGCTCGCGTTCGCCGGCGCGCTGCTGCAAGTGCTGTTGCGCAATCCGCTGGCGGAACCGTACGTGCTCGGCGTATCCGGCGGCGCGGCAACCTTCGCGCTTGCCGCGATGCTCGGGTCGCTGCCGTGGTGGGGCGTCGATATCGCGGCTTGCGCGGGCGCGTTCGCATCGATCGTTCTGGTCCTCGGACTCGCGCGCAAGGACTTGTGGCAAAGCGGACAGGACGCATCGCCGAGGCTCTTGCTGACGGGTGTCGTGATCGCATCGGGATGGGGCGCGCTCATCACGCTGATCCTGAGCGTCGCGCCCGAGAACCGTTTGCGCGGCATGATCTTCTGGCTGACGGGCGATCTCAACGGCGCGGCGGCGCCATGGCCCGCGCTGATCGCGCTCGCCGTCGTGCTCGCGGTCATCGTTCCCGTCGCACCGCAACTGAACGTGCTCTTGCGCGGCGATACGACCGCGCGCGCGCTCGGCGTGCCGGTCGAGCGCTTGCGTCTGCGCGTGTATCTCGTCGCATCGATCGCGGCGGCGGCCGCCGTGACGACGGCGGGCACCATCGGCTTCGTCGGGCTCGTCGTGCCGCATCTGTTGCGCCTCGCGTTCGGCAACGATCAGCGCATGCTCGTGCCCGCCGCCGCGCTCGCGGGCGGACTCGCGGTGATGGCCGCCGATCTCGTCGCGCGCACGGTGATCGCGCCCGCGCAATTGCCGGTCGGCGTCGTCACGGCATTGATCGGCGTCCCGATGTTCCTGTGGATGCTGCTGCGGAGGCCGCGATGATTTTGCGGCTCGACGCCATCGTGCTTCGCGCGGATAAGCGCACGCTCATCGACGGGCTCACGCAGTCGATCGAAGCGGGCGAAATGTGGTGCATCGCCGGGCCGAACGGCGCGGGCAAGACGACGCTCATCAACGTGCTCGCCGGGATTGCGAAAGCCGCATCGGGCAGCGTGTCGCTCGACGGCCGCGCGCTCGCGTCATGGCGCGCGACGGAACTCGCGCGCGCACGCGCTTTGATGCCGCAAGCCGCGCACGACGCCTTCAGCGCGAGCGTGCTCGATACCGTGCTGCTCAACCGCTTTCCGCATCTCACCGGCTGGGGCTGGGAGAGCGACGAGGATCGCGCCGCCGCGCACGCCGCGCTCGAAACGTTGGGTCTCGCATCGTTCGCGTCGCGCGACGTGCTGACGCTTTCCGGCGGCGAACGCCAGCGTGTCGCGCTCGCCGCCGTGCTGTGCCAGAACGCGCCGCTGCTGTTGCTCGACGAACCGCTTTCGCATCTCGACCTGCATCATCAGATCGATTGCCTGCACGCGTTGCGCGACGCGGCGCGCGCGCACAAGCGCACCGTAATCTTCTCGTGCCACGATCTGAATCTCGCGCGCCGTTTCGCGACACACGCGCTTCTGCTCGACGGCAACGGCGGCGCTCATGCGGGACTCGTCGCCGACGTGCTCACGGCCGAACGCGCGAGCGCCGCATTCGGCTATCCGCTCGCGTTGATTCGCGATGGCGAGCACGAAGCGCTCGTGCCTTCCATCCCTCGCTCATGAAAGGAATTCCGATGTCCACGAATAACGGCATCCCGATGCCCCGCGCGCTCGACCGCGCCATCGAAGGCGAACTGCGCCGCATCATCGACACGAAGACGAAGCCGCCCGGCAGTCTCGGGCGGCTCGAAGACATCGCGCTGCAAATGGGCCTGATTCAACGCACGGCGAAGCCGCGCATCGAGCGTCCCGCGATGATCGTCTTCGCGGGCGATCACGGCATCGCGAAAGAGGGCGTGAGCTCGTATCCGCAGGAAGTGACCGCGCAGATGGTCGCGAATTTTCTGGCGGGCGGCGCTGCGATCAACGCGCTGTCGCGCTCGGTCGGCATGACGCTCGAAGTCGTCGATGCGGGCGTCGCGACGCCGATTCCCATCGATCATGGATACGAGCGTCTGTCGCTCGGGCTCGGCACGCGCAACTTCGCGCACGAACGCGCGATGTCGCGCGAGACCGCGCTCGAAGGCATCGCGCGGGGCGCGGCGCGCGTGCGGCATCACGCGTCGCTCGGCACGAACGTGATCGGCTTCGGCGAAATGGGCATCGCGAATACGTCGGCGGCGGCATGTTTGATGAGCCGTCTGTGCGTTCTTTCGATCGACGAGTGCGTCGGGCGCGGCACCGGTCTCGACGAGCGAGGACTCGCGCACAAGCGCGAGGTGCTGTCTAAAGCGCTCGCGCTGCATCGCGATGAAGGCGATGCGATCGACACGCTCGCGACCTTCGGCGGCTTCGAAATCGCGATGATGACGGGCGCGTATCTCGCCGCCGCGTGCGCGGGCATGACGATACTCGTCGATGGTTTCATCGCGACTTCCGCGTTGCTGGTTGCATCGAAGATCGCGCCTGACGTGCTCGACTATTGCGTGTTCGCACATGCATCGAACGAGACGGGGCATCGCCGGATGCTCGCGCATTTCGGTGCCGCGCCGCTGCTGCAACTCGAGTTGCGTCTGGGCGAAGGCACGGGCGCGGCGCTCGCGTTGCCGATCCTGCGCGCGGCCGTCGCGTTCGTCGACGAAATGGCGAGCTTCGAGTCGGCGGGCGTCTCGAATAAAGCCGACTGAGATGCGCCCGCTCGACGAACTGCGCTATTTCTTCACCGCGCTCGGCTATTTCACGCGCGTGCCGGTGCCGCGCTGGGTCGGCTTCGAGCGCGACTATCTGAACGCGGCGGCGCGCTATTTTCCGCTCGTCGGCGCGATGGTCGGCGGCGTCGCGGCGCTGGTGTATCTCGCGGCGTTGCGCGTGTTTCCGGCGGGCATCGCGGTGCTGCTTTCGATGGCCGCGACGCTCGTCTTGACCGGCGCGTTTCACGAAGACGGACTCGCCGATTGCGTCGATGCCTTCGGCGGCGCATACACGCGCGAGGACGCGTTACGCATCATGCACGACTCGCGCATCGGCGCGTTCGGCGCGATTGCGTTGATGATCGCGCTCGCGCTGAAATGGCAGACGCTCGCCGCATTGCCGCCGCAACGCGTCGCGTGGACGATGATCGCCGCGCACGCCGCGAGCCGCGCGTTCGCAATCAGCTATCTCGTCACGCTCGATTACGTGCGCGCCGAAGGCAAGGCGAAGCCGGTCGCGCAGCGCATGAGCGTGTCGTCGTTCGCGCTGGCGCTCGCGTTCGGCCTGCTGTGGCTCTTCGTGACCGACTGGAAGCTCGCGTGCGTGACGATCGTCGCGCTGATGGTTCTGCGCTTGTTCATCGGACGGTACTTCGTCCGGCGCATCGGCGGTTACACGGGCGATTGCCTCGGTTTCGCGCAGCAAGTGTTCGAGATCGCGATCTATCTCATAGGGCTCGCATGGATCTCGTCCTGATCCGGCATCCGGAAGTCGCCGTCGATGCGGGCGTTTGCTACGGGCAAACCGATGTGCCTTTGCAGCGCGATGCGCGCGAATCGGCGAGCGCGTTGACGGCGCGCATGAAGGCGCTGAACGTGCCCCCATGCGTCGATGGATGGCACGCGAGTCCGCTCGTGCGTTGCGCTTCGATCGCGCGTGCGCTGGGCGGCGACGTTCATCCCGACGCACGTCTGGCCGAGATGCACTTCGGCGCGTGGGAAGGACGCGCGTGGGACGCGATCGATCGCGCGCTGATCGATGCATGGGCCGACGATATCGCCCATGCGCGTCCGCACGGCGGCGAGAGTCTCGCGCAGTTCGCGCATCGCGTGATCGCGTGGTTCGATGCGACGTGTGTCGATGAACGGGCCGTGCATGTCGTCGCGCATGCGGGCGTCGTGCGCGTGCTTGCTGCGCATCTGCTCGGCGTCGCGCGTGAATCGGCGTTGCAATGGCCGCTCGATTTCGGCGGGATCGCGTGGTTCAGGCGCGTGCGCGGGCAGTGGCTGCTTGTGCGGTGGAACGCCTGACTACTTCGTCCTCCGCTCGCGCGCGATTTCCAAATCGCGGCACAGCTCATCCGCGCCCAGCGCAAGCCGCGGCGTCGGCCGATTGATCAGATCGCCGTCGATGCCGAAGAGATTGCCGCGCGCCACCGCCGTCATCGATGTCCAGCGCCGCCATCTTTCGAGCGCGGGCAACGGGCGATCGGGCTTCGTCGCGCCGGGTGTCGCCGTGACGATCGCTTCCGGATTCGCCGCGAGCACGGCTTCGGTCGATATCGTCGGCACGCGCGGTTTCTCAGCTGCGAACACGTTCGCGCCGCCGCACAAGCCGATCACTTCGTCGAAAACGTTGTCGCGATTGAGCGTCATCAACGGATCGTCCCACACCTGATAGAACACGCTCACGCGCGGCCGTTCCGCGTAACGCGCACGCAATCGCGCAATCTCGCGCGTGAAGGCATCGGACGCGGCGCGTGCCTCATTCTGCGTGCCGAGCAGCGCGCCCAGCTTGCCGATGCTCGCCGCGATATCGTCGAGATGCTTCGGCTCGCTGAAATAGATCGGCACGCCGAGCGCCTGCAGTCGATCCAGCTGACGCGCCGCATTTCCATGCCGCCACACGACGATCAGATCCGGATGCAACGCGACGATGCGTTCGAGATCGAGCGCCTTGTTGTCGCCGACGCGGGCAATCGCCTGCGCCCCTTTCGGATAATCGCTATACGTGACAGCGCCGACGACGCGCGCGCCGCCGCCCGCCGCGAACAGCAACTCGGTCACATGCGGCGCGAGACTGACGACACGTTCGGCGGGCTTCGCGAGCGTGACGGACGCGCCGCTGTCATCGACGACGGTGATCGCATGCGCTTGCGTCACCGCGAAGCCGATCAGCAGGGCAATCGCACGGCGCAACCTCACGCGCAAATCTCCCGCAGCGCGAGCGACAGGCGCGCCCAGTCGCCTTCCGCGCCTGGCAATCCGATGCGCAGGCTCGGCGTCATGCCGGGCAGATCGAAAAGACGCGTCCAGATGCCGCGCAACGCGAGCGCGTGTTGCAGTTCGGGCGCTTTCGGCGTCGCTGTCCACGCGAAAAGCGGCGTCGCGCGCACGTCGAAACCGTAGATCGCGATCGATGCGGCAAGGCGCGCGCCATCGCGATGCAGACGCTCGCGCATTTCGCGCTGCCACGCGATATCGGCGAAAGCGGCGGCGACCGCATGTCGCGCCGGGCCGCTCACGGTCCATGCGCCGAGCGCGTCGCGCAACGCGTCGGCGAGCGCGGGCGCGGCCAGCACGAAACCCGCGCGAATGCCCGCGAGCCCGAAAAACTTGCCGACCGAGCGCAGCACGACGAGCCCGTCGTGCGCCGTCTCGCTCGCCAGCGACGATGCGGGATCGGTATCGGCGAACGCTTCATCGACGATCAGCGTGCCGCCGCGCGAGGCGAGCTGTTCGTGCCAGGAAAGCAGCGTGTCGGGCGCGACGCGCTCGGCCGTCGGATTGTTCGGATTGGCGACGATGACGTGATCGAACGTAGCGGGCAAATCGTGCTTCGTGATGTCGAGCGTGGCGAGCGCGTGGCCCGCGCGTGCGAACGCGGGCGCGTATTCGCCGTACGTGAGCGGCGCGACGGCCGCCGTGCCGCGGCGCAAAAGCGCGGGCAACGCGCGTATCGCCGCCTGCGATCCCGCCACCGGCAACGCGAGCGGCGCGCCGTAGTAGCGCGCGGCGTCTTCGGCGAGGCCGTCGTCGTCTTCGGGCAGGCGCCGCCACGCATCGGGCGCGACGGGCGGCACCGGATAGCCGTGCGGATTGATGCCGGTCGACAGATCGAGCCAGTCATCGAGAGATATCGCGTAGCGGCGCGCGGCCTCGCGCAGATTGCCGCCGTGCCGGATGGATTGCGTCATGTCAGTCAGCCACTCGTCGTTACGCTCAGAACCGCGATCATCAATAGCACCGCGAGCCACATCAATGTCGCGCGCTCGACGAGCCGCAACGCCGCGACGACATGCTTCGCCGTCGCCGGATGGCCCGCGCCGAGCGTCGGACGCGTTTCGAGCACGCCGTGGTACACCGCCGCGCCGCCGATCAGCACGTTGAGACTGCCGGCGCCCGAGGCCATCACCGGCCCCGCGTTCGGGCTGTCCCACGAGCGCGCCTGCGTGCGCCAGCAGTGCCACGCCATGTGGGTGTCGCCGGCGAGCGCGTAGGTCGCGGCCGTGAGGCGCGCGGGGATGAAGTTGAGCACATCGTCGAAGCGCGCGGCCGCCCAGCCGAAACGCAGAAAGCGCGGCGTGCGATAACCCCACATCGCGTCGAGCGTGTTGGCGAGGCGGAACATCAGCGCGCCGGGGCCGCCCGCGACCGCGAACCAGAAGAGCGCGCCGAAGATCGCATCGTTGCCGTTTTCCAGCGCCGATTCGACCGCAGCGCGCGAGAGCGCGTTTTCATCGGCTTGGGATGTATCGCGCGACACGATGCGCGACGTCAGCACGCGCGCGTGATCGATATCGCCGAAACTCAACGCGCGAGCGATCGGCGCGATGTGCTGGCGCAGGCTTTTCGCGCCGAGGGCGAACCAGAGCAGCAGAACATGCACGAGACACGCATACGTGAACGGCAGCGCGCCGACCAGAAACCACGCGATGCCGACCGGCGGCGCGACCAGCGCGAACCACGCGAGAATGCCCGCCGGCCGCGCGCGAAAGCCGGTGTTCACGCGCGCTTCGAGCTTCGTCGCGAGATTGCCGAAGCCGACGAGCGGATGCCGCGCGCGCGGCTCGCCGAAGATGCGATCGACGATCACGCCGAGCACGGCGAGAAGCGCCATTGCGTAGGCGGAGAGAAGGAGCATCGCGCTAACCCTTGAGCGCGAGCGGAAGGCCCGCGACCATCAGCGTCGCGCGTGTGCTCGCGGCCGCGACGCGCTGATTCAGCCGGCCGAGTTCATCGACATAAAGACGCGTGACGGAGCCGAGCGGCACGACGCCCAGCCCGATTTCGTTGCTCACGACGATCACTTTGCCTTTCGTCTGCCCGAGCGCCGCGTCGAATTGCGCGAAGGCATCGCGGGCGCTGTCGGGCAGAACGGCGATTTCGTCGCTCATCGCTTCTTTCGAGAAAAGCAGATTCGCGAGCCACAGCGTCAGGCAGTCGATCAGCACGCAATGTCCCGCGCGATCCGCTTCGCGCAACGCGCCCGCGAGATCGAGCGGCGCTTCGACGAGCGTCCAGTGTGCGGGCCGGCGCCCGCGATGCAGCTTCACGCGTTCGGCGAACTCCGCGTCGCCGACGCGCGCAGTCGCGATATACGTCACGGGCAGGCCGCTTTCGGCGGCGAGCCGTTCGGCGTGCGCGCTCTTGCCGGAGCGTGCGCCGCCGAGGATGAAAGTGAGGTCGGGGGTCATCGCGATATTGTACTGACGGGCTAAGATAGCGCGTCGCTCTTCATGGGAATCCTCCGATGCCATTCACGCCACGCGGCACGCTGATGATCCAGGGCACGACGTCCGATGCCGGCAAAAGCACGCTCGTCGCCGGATTGTGCCGCCTCGCCCGGCGCGGCGGCGTGCGCGTCGCGCCGTTCAAGCCGCAGAACATGGCACTCAATAGCGCAGTGACCGTCGATGGCGGCGAGATCGGCCGCGCGCAGGCGCTTCAGGCGATCGCGGCGGGCGTCGATGCGCGCATCGACTTCAATCCGGTCCTGCTCAAGCCGACGAGCGATCGCGGCGCGCAGGTCATCATCCACGGTCACGCGCACGCGAACCTCGACGCGCGCGCGTATCACGCGTACAAGCGCATCGCGTTCGACGCCGTGCTCGCGTCGTACGAGCGCTTGCAGAAGGACTTCGACGCGGTGATCGTCGAAGGCGCGGGCAGTCCCGCCGAAATCAATCTGCGCGACGGCGATATCGCCAACATGGGCTTCGCGGAGCGCGTCGATTGCCCGGTCGTGCTCGTCGCCGATATCGATCGCGGCGGCGTGTTCGCGCATCTCGTCGGCACGCTCGCGTGTTTGTCGGAGAGCGAAAGGGCGCGCGTTCGCGGCTTCGTCATCAACCGGTTTCGCGGGGATATCGGCTTGTTGAAGCCGGGGCTCGACTGGCTGGAAGCGCAGACGGGCAAGCCGGTGTTCGGCGTGCTGCCGTATCTGCACGGCCTGACGCTCGACGCCGAGGACATGCTGCCGAGCCAGCCGCACACGCGGGGCGATGCACCCGCGCTGAAGGTGATCGTGCCGGCGCTGCCGCGCATCAGCAATCACACGGATTTCGATGCGCTGCGGGCGCATCGTCAGATCGACTTCAGCTATGTGCGCGCGGGCGTTGCGCCGCCGCCCGCCGATCTGATCGTGCTGCCCGGTTCGAAGAGCGTGCAGCGCGATCTCGCATGGCTGCGCGAAAACGGCTGGGATCGCGCGATCGAACGGCATCTGCGATACGGCGGCAAGGTGCTCGGCATATGCGGCGGCATGCAGATGCTCGGACGCGAGATCGACGATCCCGATGGCGTCGAAGGCGCGGCGGGGTGCGTGGGCGGGCTCGGGCTGCTCGATCTCTCGACCGTGCTAACGCCGCAGAAGCAAATGGAGAATGTCACCGGACGGTTGACCATCGGCGATGCCAAAGCGCCCGTGCGCGGCTATGAAATCCACATGGGCCGCACGCGCGGACCGGCGCTCGCGCGGCCGCTGGTCGCGCTGGACGGCGGGCGTGTCGACGGCGCGGTATCGGATGACGGCCAGATCGCCGCGACGTATCTGCACGGCGTTTTCGACACGCCCGAAGCCTGCGCCGCGCTGCTCGCATGGGCGGGCGTAAAAGACGCCGAGCCGCTCGATTATCCGGCGCTGCGCGAGGCGTCGCTGGATCGCCTCGCCGATTCGTTCGCGCAGTCGCTCGATCTGGACGCGCTACAAGCTGCCTTCGGTCAATAAAGAATCATCTGCGTGCAACGGAACATGGCGATCAGCTTGCCGTCGCCGTTCGTGACCGTCGCGTCCCACACCTGTGTGCTGCGCCCGAGGTGCACGGCCGTCGCCTTCGCGACGATCCTGCCTTCGCGCGCCGTCGAAACGTGGTTGCTCTTCAGTTCGAGCGTCGTGAAGTTCTGCGCCTTCTCCGGCAGATGCGCGATGCACGCGTAGCCGCAACACGTATCCGCGAGGCCGACGACCGTCGCCGCATGCAGAAAGCCATTCGGCGCGAGCAATTCCGGGCGGATCGTGAGTTCGCCGCTCAACTGGCCCTGATCGAGCGAGATCAGTTGCACGCCGAGCAGCTCGGGCAGGCGGCCTTTCTGGCGATTGCGAAGAAAATCGAGCGTGACATCGGGGCGAAGGGGCGTCATGAGCGTTCGGTCGGTTGAAATGGAGGAAGGCGTACGGCCGTTCGGGAGAGATGCCGGCCGCGCGAGTTTTGCCGATAATATCAACGCTCGAAATCATGCACCTGTTCTAGTCAAGACGAAATCGTGCGCGGCGCGGAAACACTGCGCGAGCGCGCCCAACAAAATCCAGGACACTTCATGACCGTGATCGTGGTGGCAAATCCTAAAGGCGGCGTCGGCAAAAGCACGCTCGCAACCAATCTGGCCGGCTATTTCGCGGCGCAAGGCGAATGGGTCGCGCTCGCGGATCTCGACAAGCAGCGCTCGTCGCACGCGTGGCTTTCGCTGCGCGTCGATATGCTGCCGAAGATCGAGGAATGGGCCGTCGACGTCGATTCTCCCGCGAAGCCGCCCAAAGGTCTGGAGAAAGCCGTCGTCGATACGCCCGCCGGCGTGCACGGCAACCGCCTGTCGCTCGCGCTGGATCTCGCCGATAAAGTGATCGTGCCGCTCCAGCCGTCGATGTTCGACATCCTCGCGACGCAGGACTTTCTCACGCGGCTATCGAAGGAGAAGGCGGTGAGGAAGGGCGCGATTCAGGTCGGCGTGGTCGGCATGCGCGTCGATGCACGCACGCGCTCGGCCGAACAGTTGCATCGTTTCGTCGAAGGACTCGATTTGCCGGTGCTCGGCTTCTTGCGCGATACGCAGAACTACGTGCAGCTCGCCGCGCACGGCCTCACGATCTGGGACGTGGCCAAAAGCCGCGTCGAAAAGGATCTGGAGCAGTGGGAGCCGATCATCGACTGGGTGTCGAAGAAATGAAAAAAGCCGGCGTCCGTTGAGGAACGCCGGCTTCGTCGGACGAAAACCGCCCGGAAATCAGGTCCAGTTCTGCGTCGGGACGTGATCGCGGCTGCCCTTGATGCGATTGTCCTCGTCGACGAACACGAGGTTCGGCTTCCAGCCCGCCTTGATCTCTTCCTCGTCGACTTGCGCGAACGCCGCGATGATGACGAGATCGCCGAGTTGCGCGCGGCGCGCCGCCGAGCCGTTCAGCGAAATCATGCCGCTGCCGCGCTCGCCCTTGATCGCGTACGTGGTCAGGCGCTCGCCGTTGTTCACGTTCCAGATGTCGATCTGCTCGTTTTCCATGAGGTTCGCGGCGTCGAGCAGGTCTTCGTCGATCGCGCACGAGCCTTCGTAATGCAATTCGCAATGCGTGACCGTCGCGCGGTGAATCTTCGATTTCAACAAGGTGCGCTGCATGGTGCTTCCTTCCTTCAGATTTCCAGATTGTCGATGAGACGCGTCGCGCCGAGCTTGGCCGCCGCGACCACGACGAGCGGCGCGTCGGTTTCGTCGGCGCCCGGCGCGATCAGGTTCGAGCGTTTGCGCACGCTGATGTAGTCCGGCTTCCAGCCGCGGTCGGCGAGCGCGTTCATCGCGTCGCGTTCGAGTGCGGCGATATCGCGATTGCCCGACAGCACGGCTTCGCGCACGCGCTGCAACGCGGCGGCGAGCTGCGGCGCTTCGGCGCGCTCGTCGGCGGACAGGAAGCGGTTGCGCGACGACAGCGCGAGGCCGTCTTCATCGCGCACGGTTTCCGCCGCGACGATTTCCGTCGGCAGCGCGAACTGATGGCACATGGCGCGCACGATCATCAACTGTTGATAATCCTTCTTGCCGAACACCGCGACGCGCGGCTGCACGCACGACATCAGTTTCATGACGACGGTGCACACGCCCGTGAAAAAGCCGGGGCGGAATTCGCCTTCGAGAATGTCGCCGAGATTGTGCGGCGGATGCACGCGATACTCCTGCGGCTCCGGATACATGTCCGTCTCGGTCGGCGCGAACAGCACGTAGACGTTCTCCTTCTGCAGCTTTTCGATGTCGTCCTGCAGCGTGCGCGGATATTTGTCGAAATCTTCGTTCGGGCCGAACTGCAGACGATTCACGAAAATGCTCGCCACCACGGGATCGCCGTGCTGGCGCGCGAGACGCATCAGCGAGAGATGGCCTTCGTGGAGGTTGCCCATCGTCGGGACGAAGGCGGTTCGGTTCTGGCCGCGCAACTGGTCGCGCAGTTCGTGGATGGAGCTGATGACTTTCATCGAGCGGGTGTCTCCTGTCGAGCGGCCGGTGCGCCGCTACGCGGAAAAAGATAAGAAAGACTAGGCAGGAGAATACGCGAGCCGCACGTAGATCGGCGCGTAGGGTTCGGCCTGCGTGATTTCGATCAGCGATTCGCGCGACAGCTCCAGCATCGCGATGAAGTTCACGACGACTACCGGCACGCCGCGCGTGGTGTCGAAGAGTTCCGTGAACTCCATGAAGCGCGCGTTCTGCAGACGCCGCAGGATCACGCTCATGTGCTCGCGCACCGAAAGCTCTTCGCGCGTGATCTTGTGATGCTGCACGAGCTTCGCGCGCTTGATGACGTCGGCCCACGCGGCGCGCAGGTCGTTCATGTCGACGTCGGGGAAGCGCTGCTCGGCGGACTGCTCGATGTAAATGTCCGCGCGCAGGAAGTCGCGGCCGAGTTGCGGCAACTGGTCGAGCTTCTGCGCGGCGAGTTTCATCTGCTCGTATTCGAGCAGACGCCGCACGAGTTCGGCGCGCGGATCTTCGGCTTCTTCGCCGGTGTCGGCCTTCTTGACCGGCAGCAGCATGCGCGACTTGATCTCGATCAGCATCGCGGCCATCAGCAGATATTCCGACGCCAGTTCGAGATTCGATTCGCGAATCTGATCGACGTAGCCGAGATATTGCGCGGTGACATCCGCCATCGGGATGTCGAGCACGTTGAAGTTCTGCTTGCGGATGAGATAGAGCAGCAGGTCGAGCGGGCCTTCGAATGCTTCGAGAAAGATCTCGAGCGCGTCGGGCGGGATGTACAGGTCGGTCGGCAGCTTCCAGAGCGGCTCGCCGTACAGGTGCGCGATCGCGACGCCGTCGATGGTGTCGGGCGTCGAATCGGTTGCGGGCGTGGCGAGCGCCACGGCACGGTCTTCCCGGGCTTCGTCGCGCTTTGCCTCAGACGGCGAATGCGCGGACGATTGCGGCTCGCGGCCTGCTGCGCTCACGTTCAGAAGTTCTGGTAATAGACGTAGGGCGTCTGGTTCACGCGCGATTGCTGCTGCGTGGTGCGCTCGTCGAGGTCGATCGGCTGCTTGTCCCACAGTAGCGCGCGGCCGCGGCGCTGTTCTTCTTCCAGCGAGGGCTTCTGCTCTTTCAACTGATTGATGAACTGGGTGATATCCGACTGATACATGATCCGGCTTCCGTTGAGGTCGAGGCGTGAGCCTGTGATTTTGCCTGTGCGCGCAATTTTACCGCAAGCGCGCGGCAGTTTCGTCGCCCGGAAGGCGCACGCGCGTGCAGCTTTCGCGGAACCCACGCGGCGCGCAGCCGTCCAACGGCGCACGTCCGGCGCGAGATGGCCGCTTTTGCGGCGTGCGTCCATGCCGATGTGGTGAAATAGCGCCTGCGTCCGATTGCGTCGGCTGCAAGTTTTACCTCGAATCCCACTTTTTCCCGATGCCGGAGGTCACGTTTGGCGGGGCGTTCGTTTGATCCGCTGCGCGCGTGGCGCGTAAGGCCGCGCGGCATGAGCCGCTGGCCGGCCCTGATTGTGGCGCTCGTCGCCTTCGGCTTCGCTGCGCCCGCTTGCGCCAAGTACGACGTCGACATCGACGCGCCGCGCAGCATCAAGAAGCTGCTGAAGGAGAACCTCGATCTCTCCCGTTTCGCCAAGCGCGACGACGTCAGCGACGACCAGTTCCAGTTCCTCGTCACCGCGACGCCGAAGGACGTGCGCGATCTCGTCGCGACGAAAGGCTATTTCACGCCCATCGTGCGTACGGACGTCACGACGGTCGACGACAAGCGCAACGTCAAGGTGAGCGTCGATCCCGGCCCGCGCACGATGGTCGCCTCGGTGCAACTGAATTTCACGGGCGCGGTGACGACCGAAGATCGCGCGCAGGAGAACGCGGCGCGTTTCGCTTTTTCGGTCAGCGAAGGCGATCCTTTCACGCAAAGCGGCTGGGACGACGCTAAAAACGCCGCGCTGCGGGCCCTGCAATCGAAACGCTATCTCGGCGCGAAGATCGTGCGTTCGCAGGCGCGCATCAATCCGCGCGCGCATCTGGCCGATCTCTCCGTGACGTTCGACAGCGGCCCGACCTTCACGCTCGGCAAGCTCGAGGTGAGCGGCCCGAAGCGCTATCCCGCGTGGATCATCGACCATGTGAATCCGATCCGCGAAGGCGAGGTCTACGACATCGCTCGCCTGAACGAGTTGCAGCGCCAGATCCAGAACACGCCGTATTACGCGAGCGTCGCGATCGATGCGGACAGCGACGTGAACAAGCCGGTCGACACACCGCTGCATGTGAAGGTGAGCGAGTATCCGTACAACAGCATCCGCTACGGCGTGGGTTACGCGACGGACACGGGTTTCCACATTCAGGGCGCCTACAGCTATCTCAATACGTTTGGCGCGGCGTACCCGTTCACGATTTCCGGGCGGCTCGACCAGACGCAGCAATACGGCCGCGTGCAACTCGCGATGCCGCCCGATTCGTCCGGCTGGGTCAACGCCGTGTTCGGCTCGTACACGATCACCGACGTCTCGAGCACGAAGATCTATAGCGGGCGCGTCGGCGTGCAGCGTTCGCGCTCGCGTCAGAACATCGACACGACGTATTCGCTGACCTTCTACGACGACCGCCTGACGCAGAACGAGCCGAATCCGTCGACGGCGCGTGCGCTCGTGCCCGCGTGGAGCTGGGTGCGCCGCGACGTCGACGATCCGCTGTTTCCGCGCCGCGGCAACATCATCCGCGCGGAGGCGGGTTTCGCCGTCAAGGGCGTGATGGCCGATCAGACTTTCGCGCGCCTGTACACCAACGCGCTGCAATACGTGCCGCTCGGCAAGAACGATCTGCTCGTGTTTCGCGCGGAGTTCGGCGGCGTGTTCACGAGCGGGCCGTCGAGCGGCGTGCCGGCTTCGCTGCTGTTCCGCGCGGGCGGCGCGAACTCGGTGCGCGGCTATAGCTATCTGAGCATCGGCAACAATGTGGCCGGCTCGATCCTGCCGACCAAATACATGGTGACGGCCAGCAGCGAATATCAGCACTGGTTCACGCACGACTGGGGCGGCGCGGTGTTCTTCGACATCGGCACCGCGACCGACAACTGGAGCGAGCGCGTGTTCGATCCGGGCGTGGGCGTCGGCGCGCGCTGGCGCAGTCCCGTCGGCCCGGTCAACGTCGACCTGGCGTATGGGCTGAAGAACAAGAGCATCAAACCGTATCTGACGCTCGGCATCGCGTTCTGATGCGTGAGAACGATGAAGGACATTGAATCGGCATGACGGACCCGAACAAGCAGGCGGACGCCGAAGCGCCGCCGCCCGAAAACGTTGGCGGCGGCGACGGCGGCGCGCAGAAACCGCCGCCGCGCGAAAGCGGCTGGCGCCGTTTGGCGCGGTGGATCGGCGCGCTCGTGCTCGTCGTCGTGCTGATCGCCGGGATCGCCATCGGCACGGTCTTTTACGTGCTGACGACCGAGCGCGGCACGCGCTACGCATGGAACGCGGCAACGAAGCTGCTCAAGGGGCAACTTACCGGCAAGCTCGACGGCGGCGCCATCGCGACCGGCCTGCAACTGCGCGACGTGCGCTGGAAGGACGGCAAGGGCACGGATATCGCGGTCGATAGCGTGTCGGGCCGCTGGGCGCTCACACGCGAGCCGCTGCGCTTCACGATCGATTATCTGCATATCGGGACGGTCGATGCGCGCATTGCGCCGTCGAACGAGCCGAGCAAGAAAACGGAACTGCCCAAGGATCTGCGCATTCCGATTCAACTTGCGATCAACGATCTTTCCGTCGGGAAACTGCGTCTGCATCAGGGCACGGCGACGACCGAATTCTCGCGCCTGCTTTTCCACGGCCGAAGCGACGGCCAGCATCACGAAGCGGCGGTAGAGCGGCTCGACACGCCGTTCGGCGCGGTGACGGCGTCGGCGAAGCTCGATGGCGGCGCGCGTCCGTTTCCGCTTTCCGGCGATGCGGGCTATGCCGGCAAGGTCAACAACGAAACGGTGAACGTGAGCGCGCGGCTCTCGGGCTCGCTCGAAGACCTGATCGCCGACGTCGATGCGAGCGGCCTGAAACTCAACGGACGCGCGCACGTCGAGGCGCTGCCGTTCGCGGACGTGCCGCTCAAGTCGGCGCTCGTCACGTTCGATCACGTCAATCCGCAGGCGTTCGCGCCGGGCGCGCCCGAGGCCGACCTCGCCGTGCGCGCCGAAGTGAAGCCCGTCGAAGGCGCGGACCCGAACGCGTTCGTCGTCGCCGGGCCGGTGTCGATCGTGAACGCGAAGCCCGGTTCCATCGACAAGAAGCTGCTGCCGCTCATCGACGCGCACGCGAACGTGCGGCTCGACGCGTCGGAGCAAAGCATCACCGATCTCGATGTGCGGCTCCTGAAGAACGCGTCGGTGACGGGCGGCGGCGCGCTCAAAAGCGGCAAGGGCAAGTTCGACCTCAAGGTCGCGAAGCTCGATCTGAACGCGATCGAGCCGACGCTGCGCCCGACGGATTTCGCCGGACCGATCCGCATCGAGCTGGATGGCGACACGCAGCGCATCGCCGCCGACCTGAACGATCCGAAAGCCGCGATCCGCGCGCAGGCCAAAGTGAAGCTCGATCCGCAAGCGACCACGCTCGACGACGTGAAGCTCACGGTCGGGAAGGGCCGCGTCGAAGCGAGCGGCGTGCTGAAGAAGGACGCGAATTCGAGCTACGACCTGAAGGCGAAAATCGTCGAGTTCAATCCGCTGCTGCTGCAACAGCAGTTGATCGCGCCGAAGCCCGCGCCGGCGAAGAAAGGCGCGAAGCCGTCGAACAAGCCGGCCGCGCCGGCGCGTGTCGTGGAAGCGCGCGTGAACGGCACGCTGGCGGCATCGGGGCAACTCGCGCCGACGCTCACGACCAAGGCGACCTTCAAGCTCACCGACAGCATGTACGACAATCTGCCGCTGACGGGCGAGGGCACGATACAGGTCGCGGGCATGCGGCTGTTGCCGAGCAAGGCGGCGCTGTCGGTGGCGGGCAACAACGTCGATCTGAACGGCAGCTTCGGCGCGCCCGGCGACCGGCTGCGCTTCAAGGTCGACGCGCCCGCGCTCGAACGGCTCGGCTTCGGCATCGCGGGCACGGCGAAGGCGGACGGCGATCTGACCGGCTCGATCGCGCATCCGAACATCGCGGCGAACTATCAGGCCGATGGCCTCGTGTTCGGCGCGAATCGGCTCGGTCACGCGGAAGGCCGCGCCGATATCCGCGACGGCGCGAACGGCGCGCTCGTCTTCACGCTGAAGGCGCGCGATGCGAGCACGGAAGACATCGACATCGCGAATCTCGACGCGAATCTGAACGGCACGCGCGCGCATCACACGCTCGACGTGACGGCGACCGGCAAGGTGCGCGGCCAGCCCGTGAATCTCGCGCTCGGCGCGAACGGCAAGTTCACCGACGCGCCCGACGGCCCGCACTGGGACGGCGCGATCACGAAGCTGTCGAACAAGGGCACGCCGTCGCTGAATCTCGAATCGCCGCTTTCGGTGAGCTACGGTCCGGAGCGTCTCGTGCTCGGCGCGACGCGGCTCGTCGCGGAAGGCGCGGTGCTGAATCTGAAATCGTTCGCGATGGAGAACGGCCGCCTGCAATCGGCCGGCACGCTGACGAACCTGTCGGTGCCGCATCTGCTCGACGTGCGCCAGACGCTGACGGGCGCGGAGCCGCCGATCCGCACCGATCTCGTTTTCGACGGCGACTGGAACTTCACGCTCGGCGCGACCGCGACGGGCTACGCGCAGATCAAGCGCCGCGCCGGCGACGTGACGATCGACGGTACGCGCGGCCTGTCGGCGCTCGGCATTTCCGATATCGCCGCGCGCGCGGATTTCACCGACGGCAACCGCCTGAACGCGTCGCTGCACGCCCAGGCGAGCCGCATCGGCGTGATCGATGCCAACGTGCACACGCCGCTCGCCAATCGCGACGGCATGCTCACCATCGACGACAACGCGCCGCTGACCGGCGCCATCAACGCGAACGTGCCGGAATTGCGCACGACCGGCGGCCTGCTCGGCGCGAACTATCTGCTCGGCGGCAGGATTGCGCTCAAACTCGTGATCGCGGGCATCGTCGCGAAGCCGAATCTGTCGGGCTCGCTGACGGGCGACAACATTTCCGCGACGGTCGTCGATCAGGGCGTGCAACTGAAGGACGGCATCATCCGCATTGCGCTGTCGGAGAATCTCGTCGATTTTCAGCGCGTCGAGTTTCATGGCGCGAGCGGCACGCTGCGCGCGACCGGCAAGGTGCGCCTCGATCAGCAGGAGCCCGATCTGACCGCGAGCATCATCGCGGACAAGCTGGAGCTGTTCGCATCGCCGGATCGCGAGCTGATGCTCTCCGGCAGCGCGACGATCGCGAACGCGGGCTTGCAGGGCGGCATGGCGATCGACGGCAAGTTCACCGTCGATCACGCGCTCATCGATCTGCCGGAATCGTCCGCGCCGTCTCTCGGCGACGATGTCGTGATCGAGCGCCCCGATGGCACGATCAAGGGCGAGAATCAGTCGATCACCGCGAAGACCGAGAAGCCGGTCGGGCCTTTCACGCCGCGCGCGAACATCGGGATCGATCTCGGTCAGCACTTCCGTTTCAAGGGCGCGGGTGCGGACCTCGGCCTCGCGGGCACGATTACGGCGATGAGCGCGCCGAACATGCCGCTGCGCGCGGTCGGCAACGTGCGCGTGACGACGCCGGGTTCGTCGTACACGGCGTTCGGGCGCAAGCTGAACATCGAGAACGGTTTCTTCACGTTCAACGGGCCGGTGGCGAATCCCGGCCTCAACATTCTCGCGATGCGGCGCAATCAGGAAGTCGAGGCGGGTGTGCAGGTGACGGGCACGGTGCAGGCGCCGGTCGCCAAGCTGATTTCCGAGCCGAGCGTGCCAGACAACGAAAAGCTCTCGTGGCTGCTGTTCGGCCACGGCACCGATCAGGGCAACAACGTCGGCCAGCAGAGCGCGATGACGAGCGCGCTCGCGCTGCTCGGAAGCCGCGGCGGCGCGAAGATCGCGCAGACGGTCGGACTGGACGAGTTCACGGTCGGATCGAGCGAAGTGGGCCTGACCGATCCGCAAGTCGTGCTGCTGTCGAAGGCGATCAACGAACGGCTCGTGATCGGCTACGAGCAAGGCTTGCAATCGGCGAGCAACGCGGTCAAGGCGACGCTGAACCTGTCGCGGTTCTGGGCCGTGACGGTGTACGGCGGGACGTATCAGGGCGTCGATCTGTCTTATACGCGGCGCTTCAATCGCTGGTCGAGGCTGTGGTCGTCGTCTTCGTCGGCATCGCGGGCGTCGACTGTGCAGCCATCGGCGGCCTCGGGGGCGTCGGGCGTGAGCGCGCCATTCGGGGCATCGGCGACGGAAGTGGAATCGGACTGAGCATCGTCTGCTTCAAGCAAAAAGGGCACGCGATTGAACTGACCCCGCAAAGTTGGACAGTTTTGGGCTAGGCCGCTAAGGGCTGAGTTCTGTACATCACAGGACTCAGCCCTTTCAGCTTCAGCTTGATGCGGTGGTGATTGTAGTAGTGAATGTAGCGTCTGATTCCG
>NZ_JALQDP010000003.1:0-20527 GCF_023631165.1 Caballeronia sp. AZ1_KS37
GAGTCGTGCGCTGTACTTGCTCATGAAAAAACACCCCAAATCGTTGAACGGGTGTCCAACTTTTGGGGTGCAGTTCAGATCTGCGTGCCCTTTTCGTTATGCGATGCGTGTTACTTCACCCGCATGCCCGGTTTCGCGCCGCTGTGCGGCTCGAGAATGTAGAGGCCCGCTTCGGCTTTTTCGTCCGTGGCGGATGCCGCGAGCACCATCCCTTCCGACAGACCGAACTTCATCTTGCGCGGCGCGAGGTTGACGACCATCACGGTCAGCTTGCCGATCAGATCTTGCGGCTGATACGCCGACTTGATGCCCGAAAACACATTGCGCGTCTTGTCCTCGCCGACGTCGAGCGTGAGTTGCAGCAGCTTGTCGGAGCCTTCGACGGCCTTGCAGTCGACGATCTTCGCGATACGCAGATCGACCTTCGCGAAGTCGTCGATGGAAATGACGCCCGCATCGTCCGGCTTCTTAGCGGCGGTCTTGGCCGGAGCGGCTGTTGTCGTCGCCGTTGCGGCTGCGGCTTCCGCGGCCGGCGCGAGCGATTCGCGATTCGCGGCGAGCAACGCCTCGATCTGCTTCGGATCGACGCGCGTCGTCAGATGCTTGTACGCGTTGATCGCGCTCGCCGACGACAGCGGCTTGTCGGCATCGGCCCAGACGAGCGGTGCGATGCCGAGGAACGATTCCACCGCTTCGATGAGCTTCGGCAAAACCGGCTTCAACGCGAGCGACAGCAGGCGGAACGCTTCCAGGCTCACGCTGCAGGTTTCATGCAGCGCGACGGCGTTCGCCGGATCCTTCGCCTGTTCCCACGGCTTCGCGGTGTCGACGTAGGCGTTGACGGCGTCGGCCAGTTCCATCGTCGTGCGCAGCGCGCGGCCGTATTCGCGCGACTCGTAGAAGCCGGCGATGTGCGGAATCGCCGAACGCAGTTGCGCGACGAGCGGATGATGCATCGCGCTGTCCTGCACGCGGCCGTCGAAACGCTTGATGAGAAAGCCCGCCGCGCGGCTCGCGATGTTCACGTACTTGCCGACGAGATCGCTGTTCACGCGCGCCTGGAAATCTTCGAGATTCAGGTCGATGTCTTCCATCGTGCTGTTCAGCTTCGCCGCGAAGTAGTAGCGCAGCCACTCGGGATTCAGCCCCGTGTCGATGACGCTCTGCGCGGTGATGAACGTGCCGCGCGACTTCGACATCTTCGCGCCGTCGACGGTCAGGAATCCGTGCGCGAACACGTTCGTCGGCGTGCGATGGCCGGAGAATTCGAGCATCGCCGGCCAGAACAGCGTGTGGAAGTACAGAATGTCCTTGCCGATGAAGTGATATTGCTCGGCCTTCGAGCCGGGCTTCACCCATTCCCCGAAATTCACGCCGATGCGGTCCGCGAGATTCTTGAAGCTCGCGTAATAGCCGACGGGCGCATCGACCCAGACGTAGAAATACTTGCCCGGCGCGCCGGGAATTTCGAAGCCGAAGTAGGGCGCGTCGCGCGAAATGTCCCAGTCGGCGAGTTTGGCTTCGCCCTTGTCGCCGAGCCATTCGCGCATCTTGTTGGTGGCTTCGGGCTGAGCGAGACCGCTGACCCAGCCGCGCAGGAATTCCTCACAGCGCGGATCGGACAGCTTGAAGAAATAATGCGTCGACGTCTTGCGGATCGGCGTCGCGCCCGACACGACCGAATACGGATTGATCAGTTCGGTCGGCTGATAGGTCGAGCCGCAGACTTCGCAGTTGTCGCCGTATTGGTCCTTCGCGCCGCATTTCGGGCATTGGCCCTTGATGAAACGGTCCGGCAGGAACATTTCCTTGACCGGATCGTAGGCTTGTTCGATGTCGCGCGCCTCGATCAGGCCCGCCTGCTGCAGCGCGCCGTAGATCGTGTTGCACAGTTCGCGGTTTTCCTCGGCATCGGTCGAGTAGTAGTTGTCGAACGAGATGCCGAAGCTGTCGAAGTCGCGCTTGTGCTCTTTCCACACGCGCTCGATCAACGCTTTCGGCGTGATGCCTTCCTTCTCGGCGCGCAGCATGATCGGCGTGCCGTGGGTGTCGTCCGCGCCGACGTAGTAGACCTCGTGGCCATGCATTCGCAGCGTCCGAACCCAGATGTCCGTCTGAATGTATTCGACCATATGGCCGATATGAATCTGACCGTTCGCGTACGGCAACGCGGACGTGACGAGGATCTGGCGGCGGCCGCCTTCAAAGGCTTGAGCGGCAGGCGCGGCGGTGGCAGTGGCTGAAATCGGTGCTGACATAAAGGCGCGGCCCGGTGGGAGTGCTTGAGGTTGTGAAAAAACGCGGAGTTCGATTTTAGCAGGGCGGGGAGAGGCGGGCGGAGTCGGCGGTGGATGGGGCGGAGTGCGTTTCGAGCGCCCAAAAAAAACCGGGGTCCAATCGGGCCCCGGAGCAACAACGACAAGAGGAGAATGGCAGGTGATGGCATCGCCATCCGCCTACCGTAAGGACAGACAGCAGCACCGCGTCCAAGTTTCAAATTTTTTTCAGACGACTAATTGCCGCTCGTGCCACCGCCCTCGCGGCGGCATATTCTCCTTTATAATCAGACGCTTACTGCACTTGTCCGGGCTGCGCGGTCGCACGCAGATAGATCTCCACGCGACGATTCTGCGCGCGGCCGGCTTCCGTCGAGTTGTCCGCGATCGGCTGAGTCTGGCCCATGCCCGATGCCGCGAGACGCTGCGCCGCGACGCCGTGCGTCGAAATGTACGACGCGACGCTCTGCGCGCGATTCTGCGACAGCGTCTGGTTGTAAGCCGCCTGACCCGTGTTATCCGTATGGCCGACCACGCTCGCGATCAGCTCCGGATGCTGCTGCATCGTCTGCGTGACGGAGTTCAGCACCGGATCGAACGACGGCTTGATCGCGTAGCTGTTCGTGTCGAACGAAATCGAGTTCGGAATGTTCACCTTCAGCGAGCCGTCCTGCTGCTCGGTCACTTGCGTGCCCGTGCCCTTCGAGTCACCCGAGATCTTGTTCTTGATCGACTGCCAGTTGTAGCCGACGATACCGCCCGTCGCCGCGCCGGCTGCCGCGCCGATCGCCGCGCCCTTGCCGCCGCCGAAGATCGCGCCGATCGCCGCGCCGGTCGCGGCGCCCGCGCCGGTGCCGACTGCGGTGTTGGTGCCCTGCTGCGTTTGACAGCCGGCGAGAAGCGCGCCCACCAGGGCAACGACGGACAGGCGGGTCATCAACTTAGTATTCATCTACGATCTCCTTTGATTCAACAAGCGTTCGGCGCATGCGCCGACAGTGCGAAAGGGTCTTCGGACGAGCCTCCGGGCGAGCCTCTACAATAATGAGAAAAGCGCCCGACTGCCCGGTGGGATGCGTCCCCGGAAAGATTTGCAGCGGGATAGTGCAATGCGTAAGCGTTACAACGCAACGGCGCTAACAATTACTTTCAATTTCCTCAGAGTGTTCCGTGCGCCGCTGGGCGCCAGCAACAATCGTTCCATGGAGTCTCGATGAGTATTGACCGCGCGAAGATCGACGCCGCACTCGCCACACTGACCGATCCGAACACCAACCGCAAGCTGGTTGATCTGAAAAGCATTCGCAACGTATCCGTCGACGGCGCGAACGTCGTGGTGAGTGTCGTGCTCGGCTATCCGGCGAAATCGCAGTTCGGTGCGATCCGCGAAATGGTGGAAGGCGCGCTGCGTCAGATCGCGGGCGTCGCGAACGTGACCGTGGATGTTTCGTCGCAGGTCGTCGCGCATGCCGTGCAGCGCGGCGTGAAGCTGCTGCCGAACGTCAAGAACATCATCGCGGTGGCGTCCGGCAAGGGCGGCGTCGGCAAGAGCACGACGGCGACGAATCTCGCGCTCGCGCTCGCGGCCGAAGGCGCGTCGGTCGGCATGCTGGACGCGGACATCTACGGTCCCTCGCTGCCGATGATGCTCGGCATCACCGGCCGTCCGGAATCGCCTGACAACCAGACGATGAACCCGCTCGAAGGCCACGGCATTCAGGCGAACTCCATCGGCTTTCTGATCGAGCAGGACAATCCGATGGTCTGGCGCGGCCCGATGGTCACGTCCGCGCTCGAACAATTGCTCCGTCAGACGAACTGGAAGGATCTCGATTACCTCGTCGTCGACATGCCGCCGGGCACCGGCGACATCCAGCTCACGCTATCGCAGAAAGTGCCGGTGACGGGCGCGGTGATCGTCACGACGCCGCAGGACATCGCGCTGCTCGACGCGAAGAAGGGCTTGAAGATGTTCGAGAAGGTCGGGATTCCGATTCTCGGCATCGTCGAGAACATGAGCACGCATATCTGCTCGAACTGCGGTCACGAAGAGCACATCTTCGGCGCAGGCGGCGGCGAGCGCATGGCGAAGGAATACGGCGTCGAAGTGCTCGGTTCCCTGCCGCTCGATATCGCCATTCGCGAGCGCACCGACGCGGGCCAGCCGACCGTCGTGTCGCAGCCGGACAGCCGCATCGCGGAGACGTATCGCGCCATCGCGCGCCGCGTCGCCATTTCGATTGCGGAGCGCCAGCGCGACATGACCTCGAAGTTTCCGAGCATCGTCGTGCAGAACACCTGATTTCGAATAAGCGATCGAATCGGCGCGAGCCTTGTGCGATGCGGCTCGCGGTATCATGTCGCCTTCGATGCGCGGCAGCGCGGACGCACGGGGCGTCGGCGGGCCGCCGAGAGGATCGCATGAGACACAGATTCGACGGAAGGGCGCTTTACGCCTCGATCGCGATGGCCGCTTGCAGCGTCATGCTGAGCGGTTGCGGCCTCATCTTCCAGAATCACGAAAAGCGCGCGGACGCCGTTTTGAATCCGACGCCCGGCAACGCCACGCGCGGCACCGTCACGCTGATCGAGCGCGCGGACGGCGTGCAGGTTTCCTACAGCCTCACCGACATGCCGCCGAACAGCGATCACGCGCTGACCGTTCACGAGCGCGGCGACTGCATCGCGGTCAACGGGCCGGACGCGAGTCCGGTGTTCGCGCTGCCTTCCGATCGCAGACGAACGTCATCGCGTCTCGAAGGCGAGCTCGGCAACATCCACGCGGACGCAACCGGCGCGGCGACGGGCTTCATCGTCGCGACAGATGTCTCGCTCGACGGCGTGCGCTCGATCATTTCGCGCGCGATCATGCTGCACCGCGAAGCGCTTGACCCGTACGCGAGCGCGCCGCACAACGTCGGACCCGCGCTCGCTTGCGGCGTGATCCGGCGGTAGCTGCTGCGGCGGCATGCGAAGCGCCCGGCGCGGCGGCGCGCTTCGCGTAAAATACCCGCTTTCGTTTGGCCCGCGCGGCGAGAACTGCCGCCGGCCATGCCCCGTTTCACCGCAGGCGGCGGTCGCGAGACCGAGCCGTTCACCGTTGAGTAGCGTCCCCTATGAGCATCAAATCCGATAATTGGATTCGCCGCATGGCCGAAGAGCACAAGATGATCGAGCCGTTCGTGCGCGATCAGGTGCGCGTGGCCGAGGACGGCCGCAAGATCGTGAGCTACGGCACGTCGAGCTACGGCTACGACATTCGCGTCGCCGACGAATTCAAGATCTTCACGAACATCAATTCCACCATCGTCGATCCGAAAGCCTTCGACGAGAAATCGTTCGTCGACTTCAAGGGCGATGTCTGCATCATTCCGCCGAATTCTTTCGCGCTCGCGCGCACGGTCGAGTATTTCCGCATTCCGCGTTCGTGCCTCACGGTGTGCCTCGGCAAGTCGACGTATGCACGCTGCGGGATCATCGTGAACGTGACGCCGTTCGAGCCGGAATGGGAAGGTTACGTCACGCTCGAATTCTCGAATACGACACCTTTGCCTGCCAAAATCTACGCGAACGAGGGCGTCGCCCAAGTCCTGTTCTTCGAAAGCGATGAAATGTGCGAGACGTCGTATGCCGATCGCGGCGGGAAGTACCAAGGTCAGCACGGCGTGACGCTGCCGAAAACCTGATCGAACCACGCACGTTACAAGCTTGTCGAAAGACCGCTGGCCCCGAGATTGCGACTCGGGCAGCGGTCGTTTCCATTTGGAGATTCGCCCCATGAAGTTCCGCTTCCCCGTCGTCATCATCGACGAAGACTTTCGCTCCGAAAACATTTCGGGTTCCGGCATCCGGGCGCTCGCAGAAGCGATCGAAAAGGAAGGCGCCGAAGTCCTCGGCCTGACGAGTTACGGCGATCTCGCCGCGTTCGCGCAGCAGTCGAGCCGCGCATCGTGTTTCATTTTGTCGATCGACGACGAGGAATTGCTGCCTTACGCGGACAACGTCGTCGTAGAAGGCGATACGCCGGAACTGGCGACGGCCATCGTCGCCTTGCGCGCGTTCATCACCGCGGTGCGCAAGCGCAACGCCGATATCCCCATCTTCCTGTACGGCGAAACGCGCACGTCGCGCCATCTGCCGAACGACATCCTGCGCGAACTGCACGGCTTCATCCACATGTTCGAGGACACGCCGGAGTTCGTGGCGCGTCACATCATCCGCGAGGCGAAGGTTTATCTCGATGCGCTCGCGCCGCCGTTCTTCAAGGAGCTCGTGCAGTACGCGGACGAAGGCTCGTATTCGTGGCACTGTCCGGGGCACTCGGGCGGCGTGGCATTCCTGAAGAATCCGCTCGGGCAGATGTTCCATCAGTTCTTCGGCGAAAACATGCTGCGCGCGGACGTCTGCAACGCGGTCGAGGAACTGGGTCAGCTGCTGGATCACACCGGCCCGGTCGCGGCGTCGGAGCGTAACGCGGCGCGCATCTTCGGCGCGGATCATCTCTTCTTCGTGACCAACGGCACGTCGACGTCGAACAAGATCGTGTGGCATGCGACCGTCGCGCCGGGCGATATCGTGCTGGTCGATCGCAACTGCCACAAGTCGATCCTGCACGCGATCACGATGACGGGCGCGATCCCCGTGTTCCTCACGCCGACGCGCAATCACTTCGGCATCATCGGACCGATTCCGCGCGACGAGTTCAAGCCGGAGAATATCCGCAGGAAGATCGAGGCGAATCCGTTCGCGCGCGAGGCGCTGGCGAAGAACCCGAAGATCAAGCCGCGCATTCTGACGATCACGCAGAGCACGTACGACGGCGTGATCTACAACGTCGAGATGATCAAGGATCTGCTCGGCGACATGCTCGACACGCTGCACTTCGACGAAGCCTGGCTGCCGCACGCCGAGTTCCACTCGTTCTATCAGGACATGCACGCGATCGGCGCGGGCCGTCCGCGCACGGGCGCGCTCGTGTTCGCGACGCACTCCACGCACAAACTGCTCGCGGGCATTTCGCAGGCGTCGCAGATTCTCGTGCAGGACAGCGAGAACAGCACGTTCGACCGTCATCGTTTCAACGAGGCGTATCTGATGCACACGTCCACGTCGCCGCAATACGCGATCATCGCGTCGTGCGACGTCGCGGCCGCGATGATGGAAGCGCCGGGCGGCGAGGCGCTCGTCGAGGAGTCGATTGCGGAAGCGGTCGATTTCCGCCGCGCGATGCGCAAGGTCGATGCCGAATACGGCGACGACTGGTTCTTCAAGGTCTGGGGCCCGGACGCGCTGGCGGAAGAGGGCATCGGCGATCGCGAGGACTGGGTGCTGAAGCCCAACGACCGCTGGCACGGTTTCGGCGCGCTCGCGGAAGGCTTCAACATGCTCGATCCGATCAAGGCGACGATCATCACGCCGGGACTCGACGTCGACGGCGAATTCGGCGAGACCGGCATTCCGGCCGCGATCGTGACGAAGTATCTGGCGGAGCACGGCATCATCGTGGAGAAGACGGGGCTTTACTCGTTCTTCATCATGTTCACGATCGGCATCACGAAGGGCCGCTGGAACTCGATGGTCACGGAGCTTCAGCAGTTCAAGGACGACTACGACAACAATCAGCCGCTGTGGCGCGTGCTGCCGGAGTTCGTCGCGCAGCATCCGTCTTACGAGCGCATCGGTCTGCGCGATCTATGCGAGCAGATTCACAGCGTCTATCGCGCGAACAACATCGCGCGCCTGACGACGGAGATGTACCTGTCGAGCATGGAGCCGGCGATGAAGCCGTCCGAGGCGTTCGCGAAGCTCGCGCACCGCGAGATCGATCGCGTGCCTATCGACGAACTGGAAGGACGCGTGACGTCGATTCTTTTGACGCCGTATCCGCCGGGCATTCCGTTGCTGATTCCGGGCGAGCGTTTCAATCGCACGATCGTGGATTACCTGCGTTTCGCGCGCGAGTTCAACGAGCGCTTCCCGGGATTCCATACGGATATTCACGGGCTGGTCGGCGAGATGATCAACGGACGGATCGAGTATTTCGTGGATTGCGTGCGGGATTGAGTGCACGCAGTGGCGATCACGAGCCGCATCAGAAAATAATGAATGCGGTGATCGTGTCGCGATAGGGGCCGGGCCGTGGGGCCGATTGCGCAGGCACTTGCCCATAAACGGTGAAGGTGTAGGCGACGCCCGTACCGACGCCGTTGCCCATCACAGTCCCGGACGTGCCGTCGCCCCACGGGACGGTATGCGAAGGGTCGATGTACAGCTGATAGTCGATTGTCTCGGTCCCACCCACCCGTGTGAGCTTGCGCCCAGTGATCGCGCCGCCGTCCGACGTGCCTCCGTTCAGCGCAATGTTGTACGACGCGCCCGACGTGCAGGTCGCGGTGATGCGGCTCGTCGCCTCGAGCGGCTCCTGAAAAGAACTCTGCGTGCCGAACGCCATCGGCGTCGCGGAGATGTTGCAGTTGTTCGCCACGTTGACCGATACGTTGAACGCCGCCGACTTGTACGGCGCGGTCGCCGTGCTGCAACTCGGCGGCGTGCCGCTGTAGCCCACATAGACGAAATACGTGTCGGCGGCGGTGAACGTCTGCGTGTACGTCCCCAATCCGACCTGCTGATTCGGCGGAATCCGCCCGTAGAACGGCTCCTGTGCCCACACCTTGCCGCTCGGATGCACGGGCAGGTCGATGATGTACGGCGTCGTCGACGGGTTGAGAATCGAGCCCCACACGCTCACATGATCCGGATCGACGTATAGGTTGTAGTCGAGCGTCGCGCCGTTCGGGCCGGTCAGCACGCGCGGCGACGTCGTGCTGATGTTCAGGCACATGCGCACCATCGGCGTCGTGTAGCCGGTGCAATACATGATGACCGCGCCGACGACCTCCGTCGGCTCCGAATAGGTCGTGTCGTATTCGCCGAAATCCGTGTAGCCGACGGAAAACGAACACATCTGCGCCTGCGACGCTTTCGGCAGCGCGAGCAGCGCAAACATCGCGACGACGATGACCGCGCCTCTTCGTATCCACGATCGCGTTCGCATGATTCATCCTCCGTTGCCGCGACAGACGAACGGCCCGATCTGCGGCAACTCGTGTGACGACGCGGCGTCGAACGGCACCTGCGCGGAACAGCTCGCGCCGTGTCCGCGAATCGTCACCGTGTTGGCGGCGTCGAGCTTGTTGAAGAACGCGAGGCCGTCGAAGCCGACGATCGCCGTTTCGCCCGTGCTCTCGTTGGTCGCGGCAGCGCCTTCCTTGATCGGCGCGCCGCCCGCATCGACGAAACTCACCGACGCGCCCTGATACCGCGACATCCCGAAGCGCGCGAGCACGCCCGAGCGCCGTTCGGGCGCGACGTTGAGCTTCGTCGTTTCGATACGCGCATCGGCGGGCAAGGCGAGCGGATCGATCGCGATCTGATTGCGCTGATACGACTGCAGATCCGGCACCAGCAGATGGCCGCCCGAATTCGTCACGCCGACCTTGCGGTTCTCCTGGCTCACCGGCACGCCCGCGACGCCGTCGGTGGAGACGAGCGCGAAGCCATCCGTGATCGTGCGCGCGGGCAGCACCGCGCCGTCCATGATGGCGATTGCGCCGGTCATCTCGGCGGTGCCCGTCGTCGTGCCGTTGAAGCGCTGCGCCGTCGCCTGGAATTCCCCGAAGCTCGCCCGATAGTTCGCGCCCGCGAACCCATGCCGATAATCCGCGCCCGCGCCCGCCTGCACCGTCCAGCCCCATCCGCCGCTGAAATCGGCCGGACGCGACGCGGTGACGTCCGCCGTCGAGTGGCCGCCCGATTGCGCGAGCGTCGTGCTGACCGCCATGTTGCCGCCGAGCGCGACCGTCACGCCGATCGATCCGCCCCACACGTTCTTCTGCAGGAAGTCGCGGTACGCCGTCGCGAAGAGCGACCAGCGCCGCCCGAACTGCGCGTTGTACGCGAGCGTGAGGACGCGCGCGTGCCCGGAAAAGCTGTCCTCGGAATCGACGTAGCTCATCGTCGCCGATTGCGTGCGCAGGAACGAAACCGACGCCGTCGCCTGATAGACATGCTGAAACGTCGACGTGCCCGTAAGCGACGCGACATCGCGATAGCCGCTCGACGCCTGCGTGCCCTGCAGACTGACGGAAAACTTCGGCCCGATGTACTGATAGCCGAGGCTGTAGAGCGAACCGGTCATACCGTCGACCTTGCTCGCGGCCGCCGCCGTGCTGAACACGCCGAAGCCGCCGGTGCCGATGACCGCGCCCGCGCCGCCGTTGACGAGTCCCTGGCCGCCTTCGGCGTGCGCCTGCAAGGTCAGCCAGTCGCTGACGCCATAGCTGAACACGCCGCTATAGATGGGCGAACGCTCGTAGTCGAAAGACTCGACCGTGTAGTTGTCGCGCAGGAAGCCGAGTTCGAACGAATAGTTGAACAATCCCTTCGACAAGAGCCGCGCATCGATATAGAGCGGCACGCTCGTCGTGACGCGGCGACCGAGCGCATCGGTGACGACGATTTGCGCGACGCCCGCGCCGTTCAGGCTCGGCGCCTGCGCGATCTGGAACGGCCCGGGCGCGACTTCGCCGCTGTACTGGCGCAGGCCGTTGACGTAGAGATCGACGGCGGAAGGCACGGCGGCCGAGGCGGAGAACATCGGCAGGGGAAACGTGATGAGGTCGGGCCTCAGCGTGAAGTCGCGCTGGATCTGGAATCCGCCGAAGCGCACGGAGCGCGACCACGGCAGCGATCCCGATACCGAATCGCCGACCGTCATCGTGAAAAGTTTCGCGGGATTCGAGTAGCTCCAGTTCGTGTCGAGCCGCGTGTATCGGTTCGAGCCGCCGTCCGCGTTGATCCAGGTGCCGGTGTTGTCGAACACGCCGAAGGGCGTGAAGAGGCGCTGCTCGCTCCACACGCCGATGCTGTTTTCGCTGTCTTCGCCGTATTCGCGCGTGTAACTCACGTCGTAGTTCATCAGGAAGCCGGTGCCTGACGTCGCCTTCGGCGTGACCGGCAGCGTGTAGCCGATCTTGCGTGTGGTCTGGCGCGCTTCGTCGACGTCGAGAATCGCCTGCTGGCGCGCGGGCGCATACGTCGCGCGCAAGCCGGGAATCGACGACAGCGCGAGCCAGCCATCGGCGTCCGGTTTCAAATCGCTCACGCGGATGCCCGCGGCTTCGAGCGTGCGCGGCTCGGCATAGAGCTGACCGTGACGCAGTTCGAACTCCGACGGCTCGCCGAGATTCGTTCCGTTGATGACGATCTCGAGCACGAGTTGCTGATTCGTTTCGGCGAACGCGCCGAAGGGCTCCCCGCGCGCTGCGCCCGAGAGGCTCGGCAGTTCGGCGGGCGAGCCGCCGCCGGTGATGTCGACCTGCGCGATCGCCGCTTCCGACACGAGAACGAGCGTCAGCGCGACGCGAGCTTTCCGGCCCGGCGTCTTCCTGGCGGTGTCGGCGGACGAGGACATGCTCGCGGCGATGCGCAAGCGATCAAGGTCCGCCGCTCTCGCCGAGCCGCTCCGTGACGGCCGAGCCGTTGACCGTCGCCGCGACGTCCGCCGGCTTGCCGCGCAAGGCGCTCGCGGCGGCGGGCAGCGCCCACGCGCGCACGCGGCCCGGCAGGACGTAGCCGAGCAGGCCCGCGGAAATCGGAATGTCCGCGCCGCCGTTTTTCAGCGATACCGCGCTCAACTGCGCATGGATCGCCCCGCTGTTCGAGACGAGCAGAAACGGCTTGCCGCTTCTCTCGACGATGCTCCATTGCAGCTTCGGCTTGCCCGCTTCACCGGCTGGCGAAATAAATAGTGGTACAGAATATCGAAAGCGAAACTGAACGTTTGCACCCGCGGTCGCGCCTTCGGGCGGCAATTCATCGATGAGCAGACGATACGCGCGCTCCTGCTGCAACGGCTCCATGCTCGAGCGAATCACGCGGATGACCTGCTGTCCGCCCGCGGCCACTTCGGCGATAGGCGGGCTCGCGACGATCTCGCGCGTCGGCGTCAGCTTGTCCTGTTCATCGGCCTGATCCCAGACGAACGCGCGCACTTGAGCGTGGATCGGTTCGTCGCCGCCGTTGCTCAGGTTGATGACTTTGCCGTTCTCCGCGGCAGTGAGCTGGATCGTTACCGGGGAGATTTGCAATGAAGCGGCGAGCGTCGCGGAGCATTGCAGAAAGAGAAAAACCGCGCAGACGCGCGGTAGCAAGGTGGGCATCGTCGGTCTCCTTATGTCATCCCGACTATCCCATTGATATAGATTTATCTGCGAACAAGCAAGCGTCGCGCTGAGTGCGAGATGCTTGCAGCGCGATGCGAGGTTTAGAACACGACCGTCGCGGTGATGGTCGACGAATACGCGCCAGCCGCGGGCGTGTTCTGCGTCGGCACGCGGCCATAGACCGGGATGGTTTGCGCGCCGCCGTCGCCGGTGCCCGCGACCGTGTCGGTGTCCGCCGTGTTGCCCCAGACCTGCGTGCGGGCGATATCGCGATACAGGTTGAACGAGACGAATGCGTCGCCTGCTGCGTTGCCCATCTTGCGATCCGATATGGCCGAACCGGTGGCCGTGCCCGCGTCGAGGGCGACGGTGTAGGGCGTGCCCTTGGTGCAGGTGACCGACAGGCTGGCGTTCTGATCGATGTTCTGCGTGAGCACGCCGGTGCTGCCGAAATCCAGCGGATTGGCGGCGATCGAGCAATCGTCCTGAACCGTCAGCGTGACGTCGAAAGTCGCGGTCTTGCTCGTGGCGGCGAATGCATTCTGCGAACCGACGGCGCCGAGCGTGGCGGCGCTTGCAACGATGGCAATGACGGCGGCTTTCTTGAATAGGTTACGCATGAGGAACACTCCTGAGATCGAAAAGATGACTGATGCTGAATCGCGCTGGCGTCGCGAGGACATGGATGAATCATAGGGAATACGCGACTAAGACTGAATGAGACGACTCTTAATTGAGATAGGCAGGCGCGGTGTTTCGCTTGTTGTGGTTATGTCGCGGGCGTTATTGAGATTGATGCGTGCCGCGAATCACTGGCTGCCGGCACGGAGCATCTTCGTGCTAACTCATCCTGATTGCGCCTTCTAGAATGAAGAGCGATCGGGCGCGGTTCGACGATTTGAATTAGATATGCGAAGCAAATCAAAAAAGGGGATTGTCATGTTCGCTGAGAAGTGGAAATTGACGTTCGTGCTGCTTCCGTTGGCCGTGCCGTGTGCGGTGTTGGCGCACGGTACGATCGAGACGCCGATCAGCCGCGTCTATTCGTGCTACCTCGAGGGCCCGGAAAGCCCGACGTCGGCGCCGTGCAAGGCTGCGGTCGCGGTGGCGGGGCCGTCGTTTCTGTACGACTGGGCTGGCGTGAATCAACTGCCCAATGGCGATCACAAGGCTTTCGTGCCCGACGGGCATCTGTGCAGCGGCGGCAAGACCAACTACTACGGTCTGGATCTCGGCCGAAGCGACTGGCCGGCCACGACGATCTCGGCCGATCTGAGCGGAAACTACACATTCGTCTGGTACGCGACCGCGCCGCACGTCACGCGCTACTTCCAGATGTACATGACCTCGGACGGCTACGATTTCAATCAGCCGTTGAAATGGTCCGATCTCGACAGCAAGCCGTTCTGCGAACTCAACAGCGCGACGCTCGACAACGGGCGCTACAAGCTGCAATGCAAGCTGCCCGCCGGCAAAACGGGCAGGCGGATCATTTACACGATCTGGCAGCGCAACGACAGCGCCGAAGCGTTCTATGCGTGCAGCGACGTGGTCATCAACGGCGCGCGCACGACCTGGCGCGAGATACGTCCGATCCCGACGACCGCGCTGGATCAACCGGCGGGCATGAAGATCACGCTGCGGGTCTTCGATGCGGACGGGCACGATCTGGAATCGATCAGCTATACGGTGACGGCGCAGACGACGGCCGCTGCGGACTGGGTGTATGCGATGGCGCAGAAGGTCAACTCGGATGCGAAGCATGTGCGGCTGGGGCTGATCGACAACAACGGCAACATCGTGCCGCAGAAGACGATGTCGGCGAACCGCATCTACGTCGACAGTCCGCAGGACTACAACTTCGCGGTCGATTACACCGGCGCGCCGGCACCCGCGCCTTCACCTACGCCGACGCCTTCACCTGCGCCCACGCCCACGCCCACGCCCACGCCCACGCCCACGCCAACGCCAACGCCAACGCCAACGCCCACGCCAACGCCCACGCCAACGCCAACGCCAACGCCAACGCCAACGCCAACGCCTACGCCCGCACCGGCGCCAACGCCGACACCAACCCCCGCCCCCTCACCCAGCGCAGGAGGCGCGACATGCGCCATCGCCTGGCAGTCGGGCACGATCTACAAGGCGAAGGAAAACGTATCGGTCAATGGCCGCAACTACAGCGCGCGCTGGGAGAACTCCGACGATCCCTCGCGCAATTCGGGCAGCGGCAAATCGTGGCAGGACCTGGGCGCGTGTTCGGGACAGACGTTGCTCGCGTGCGCCGCGCCGTGGAGCGCGAGCAAGACCTACGCGACCGCGGGCACGACGGTCAGCTACAACGGCATGAACTATCGCAACAAGTGGTGGAGCGCCAACGCCGATCCGGCGACGAACTCCGACGGCGCCTGGGAAAAAGTCGGAGCCTGCAAATGAGAGAGGGGAGCGCGGCGCCCGCATCGAGGCGTCGCGCAAGTCTCATGCTTCAGCGCGAAAACGCCCGCGCCGGATCCACTTCGTCGCGATCCACTTCTCGCCTTTTTCGACGGGCGTGCCCGCGTGCAGCGTTTTCGGATCGCTTTGTCCGAGTTCGTTGACGTATTCGAAATAGAGCGCGCTGCCGCGCCGCGGATGAATCGCGAGTCCGATGTCCGGAAACGTCGTGTCGCCGCCTTGCTCGACTTCGTTGAGATAGAGGATGACCGTCGCGATGCGCTGCCCGCCGCGCTGCATGTGATGTTTGCTGCCGGCCTGCTCTTCGGGGAAGTAGTCGTAATGCGGGCGATATTCGCCGCCCATGCCGTATCGAAGGATATGCAGATCCTCGCCGTTCTCTACCGGCTGGCGAAACAGTTCGGCGATCCTTCGGTCGATCGTTTCGACGAGCGCATCCGTCGATGCATTGACGAACGCGCCTTCGCTCCTGCGTTCTTCGATGGTGATCTCCTTGCCCGAATCCGGATCGACGACGGACGAGCGCTGCACATGCTCGCGGCCGATCTCGATCAGCCGGTCGCATTCGGTGTCGTCGAGCACGTCGGCGACGAGCGCGATCACCGGCTGTTCGCTGCTGAAGACCTTGGGCGCGGATCGATCGCTCGCGGTCAGCACGCGCGCCTGCGGCAGCATCGGCGTGCCGTAGAGATAGTCGGGCGATGTTTCATCGTCGGCTTGAGGCGCGTCGCCGGCAAGATGGCGCGCGAGCAGCAGGCGCGCGGTGTTCGGATGGAACGCGGCGGCGATCATCGCGTCGATCAGCGACTGATGCGTGCAGCCGCGGCGGATGTTGTCGTCGAGCCAGTTCTTCCATGTCGAATCGAAGCGGGGAATCGTGCTCATGGCGGCTTTCCGAGTATCACTAAACGATCGGTCCTTTCATGGAAGCACAAAAGCATCTGAATAACAACGGCGCGATTGAAACAGCCGCGCGGCTCGCGCAAAGCGAACTATGCTTTCTCAAGGCGCGGCATCGGGCCGTGTCGGATGAGGGATGAATCGCGCCATGCGAAGCGCATCGTTGAGGATCGAAGGCCGCCGTGCGATCGCCGTGTTGCTCGCGATCGGATGCCTCGCGCTTGGCGAGCGCGCGCGCGCCGCGTCGATGCTGCGCTGCGAGTCCGATGACAACACGGTCACGTATGTCAGCACGCGCATCGAAAACGCAAAGTGCATCCGCGTGAACATGAACTGGCAGTGGAC
Organism: Caballeronia sp. AZ1_KS37; assembly: GCF_023631165.1. Lineage (NCBI taxonomy): Bacteria > Pseudomonadati > Pseudomonadota > Betaproteobacteria > Burkholderiales > Burkholderiaceae > Caballeronia > Caballeronia sp. AZ1_KS37. The sequence goes on from NZ_JALQDP010000003.1 coordinate 16,199, forward strand.
GCCGCCTGCAGCGTCATCCGCATCGATGGCGTCGGCCGCGCCGCCCGCCGCGCCGCTCACGCGACGTCAGACTACGGCGCGCATCTACAGCTATGTCGAAGACGGCGTGCGCCACTTCGTGTCCAGGAAACCGGCCGGCGTTGCGGCGAACGTAACGGTCATCGAGTTGCGTTTCATGGAGACGTGCAATCTGTGCTCGCCCGGCGATGACGTCAACGTTGCGGGGCTCGCGCTCGACACGCGTTCCTACGGACGCGAAATCGATGCCGCCGCCGCGTCGTTCAACGTCGACAGCGCGCTCGTGCGCGCGGTGATTCACGCGGAATCGGCGTATCGCGCGAACGCGATCTCCCGCGCGGGCGCGCAGGGCCTCATGCAACTGATGCCGGCGACGGCGACCCGCTTCAACGTCGGCGATCCGTTCGACGCGGCGCAAAACATTCGCGGCGGCGTGCAGTATCTGTCGTGGCTGCTCAGGCGCTTCAACAACAATCTCGATCTCGCGCTGGCCGCGTACAACAGCGGCGAGGCGGCCGTCGATCGCTACAACGGCGTGCCGCCATACAACGAGACGCGCACGTATGTGTCGCGCGTGAAGACGCTCGCCGAGCGTTATCGCGACGGGCGCTGAACGCTTCACGCGTTCCCTCGCGCGGATGTTGCCGCGAGGGAGCGCGCCGGCGCTTACTTCGTGTTGTCGACTTCGACCTTGCCGTTGTATGTCACCTTGCCGCGGAAGAAGTAGTCCGTGCACGCCTTGTAATCGCCCGGATTGATGAGCGAGAAGGGCATCTGATAGTCGACCAGCTTGCATCCCGTCGCCGGCTTGCCGTTGATCCACGAATAGTCCTTGTCGAGATACGCCTTGATCGCGGCGGCCGAGCCTTCGTTGAAGCCTTTCATGTTGGCGCAGCCGAGCGGTTCGTCGGCGGGAATGGTCACGCCCAGCTCGCGCGTGAACTCCTTGTACGCGTTGATGCGGTTCGTCACCTGCGATTTTTCCGCGCCGCCGCCGCCGCACTCGATCCCGCCGTTGATGATGAACACCGTCGCGCCGAAGCCCGGCTTCATGTTGTTGCCGATATCGACGGCGTTCGGCTTCCAGGTTCCGTCGACGGCCCAGGTCATCGGCGGCTTGGGCGTTTGCGGCGTCACGGCGAACCAGATCGCGGATGCGAAGTTGAGCCACGTATCCGCGACGCGTCCGGGATTGTCGAGCAGGATGTTGACGTCGCCATACAGCGCCTGCGAGAACGGGCCGAAGTTGTAGTTCCACGAGAGCTGCTTCGCGCCGCGCCCGAAGTAGTCGAGATACTTGCCCGAGGCATTCTTCGCGCACGGATAGAAGATCCAGTTCGTCGCGTGCGAGCCGGGGATGCACTGCTGATACGCGCCGACCGCCGAGCCTTCCGTGTATCCCGATTCGCGCAGGAACCACAGCCCTTGCTGCCAGAAGGGAATCGGCGTGTTTTGCGGCATCGTCGCGAGTACCGGGTTGTTGTGCTCGGCGTCGTTCGAGCGCGCTTGCGCCGGCGTCAGCGAATTCCAGTTCGCGCCGGTTTCCTGCACGAAGTGCGCGAACGATGTGGCGAGCAGCTTGCGACAGATGGCGTCGGCGTCGCGTCCGTCCGTGTAGTCGCCGCAGTAGGCCGGGAATTTAGCGATGCCGCGCAGGAAGTTCGCGTACGAATAAGCGATGTTGCGTACAGGGAAGAGCGCGTCGAACTTCGCTTCGGGGATGATCGCTTCGACGCGCTTCACGTTCGACGGATTGGCGGCGCGTTTCGGCACGACGGCGTTGACTTCGTCGTCGGGCAGCACGCGCAGGGCGTCGCGCAGCGTCGCGATCTGGCCGCCGGATTGGTCGATCAGCGCTTTCTCGGACGCGTTGAACTGGGCCTGCGTCGGGTAATCGGCGGGCGCGGGGATGTAGGTGATTTGAGGTTTGTAGGACGCGGGGGTTGGCGTTGGCGTTGGCGTTGGGGTTGGCGTTGGCGTTGGCGTTGGCGCTGGCGCTGGGGTTGGCGTCGGAACCGGAGTGGGCACAGGTACGGGCGTCGGAGTTGGCGTCGGCGTGGGCACCGGCACCGGAGTCGGCGTGGGCGTTGGAGTCGGAACAGGCGTCGGCGCAGGAACAGGCGCAGGAACAGGCGTAGGCGTAGGAACGGGCGTCGGGCTCGGCGTTGCGCCGCTGCACGCGCCGAGGTCTTCCCACACGCCATACGCGCCCGATTGCGCGGGATTGTCGCCCTGCGTCCACCACTTGTTTCGATAGTTCCGCCCGTTGTACGTCACGCGCGTGTTCGCCTGCGCATAAACCTGACTCGCGGACCACGCCGTGTAGCAGCCGGACGGTGTTGGTGTCGGCGTTGGCGTTGGCGTTGGCGTAGGTGTCGGCGTTGGTGTCGGAACCGGCGTCGGCGTCGGCGTGGGCGTCGGAACAGGCGTCGGAGTCGGAACCGGAACCGGAGCAGGAACCGGCACAGGCGTCGGAGCCGGAGCCGGCGCAGGCGTCCCCGCCGCGCCGACATCCTTCCACAACGTCGGCGACGCAGCCGGATTCCATCCCGCGCCGGGATAAGCCGTATGCGTCTGCAAAGCCTGATAGACGCGTCCGTTGTACGTGACTGTCGTGCCCGCCGAATAGGTCGTGCCCTCGGTCCAGGCCTGCTGCGCGAACGTCAGACCCGCCTGAAGCATCAGCGCGGCCGGCAGCAATGCCAGCTTTCTTCGAATCGATGTCATCTCAGTCTCTCCAGCGTGAAGGTCCGGATGCGCGCCGGACGATTGAAGTCGGCTACCGTCGGCTCATGTTCTTTTCCGGGTAGTACGTGAACTTCCATTCCGAAATGCTCGTCTGCAGCCCGAAGCTCGCATCGCTGTCGGAAAATCCGTCCTTCTTGAGCGGCGCTTCGTTCGATGCGCTGTACACGCCGTATAACTCGCCGTCCGGCCCGCGAATCTCCTGCCACGGGCCGTCGTTGGTCATCGGATCGGCATAGGCCTCGCGCAGATAGCGCTGCACGTATGACGCGCGCGGATCGCGCAGCAGATCGTCGAAGCGCTTCGGGAACGCGCCGCTCTTGTCGGCCTTGACGTAAGCCTCGATCGCCCGGCGGATCGCGTCGCCGCGGCGCAGCAGCTCGTCTTCCTTCACGCGCTGGATTTGCGTGGTCCATACGGTGCCGACCGCCATCAGATAGATGGAGACCAGCGCGACGCACATCAGCGCCCACAACATGCCGAAGCCGCGCTCGCGCTTTCGACGTGCGCCGCCGCGCCGCTCACCACGCGCTGTAATCGCTGCCATCCTTGCCCTTGCCTTTCGCGCCGCTGCGCACGTTGTAGACGCCGGGTGTGCCGTCGGCGGGCGGCTCGGTCGTCCATGCGGTGCGATTGCCCGCGACCGGGTCCATCGGTATCTCGCGCAGATAGCGCTTCTGCACGAGCTCATCGAGCGATTGCGGATAGCGCCCCTGATCCGCGCGAAAGCGGTCGATGGAATCGCGCATCGCGGCGAGGTTCTGATGCAGCACGGTTTCCTTCGCCTTGTCCGCCTGGCCGAAGTAGCGCGGCACGACGAGCGTGAGCAAGGTCGCGATGATCGCCAGCACGACCAGCAACTCGATCAGCGTGAATGCGCGCAGCGCCTTCTTCCACATGGCTCTCACCACTTTCGATAGGGAACGCCGTTGAGACCGGTGCCTTCGGAGAGCGAATAGACGTCGTAGACGTCGTCGCCTTCGCTCGGCGAATCGGGCGGGCTCGCGTAGCTGCGCTTGCCCCAGGTCGCGTCGTCGGAGCGGCTCGGGCAGTCGCACATCGGGTCGCGCGGCACGCGGCGCAGAAAGTAGATGCGCGCGTGCGTCGGACTCGTCTTGTCGACGACGCCTTCGACGAGCGTTGCAAGCTTCGCCGGATAGCCCGTCTCGCCGACGGGACGGTCGATCTTGCCGTCGTCGCCGGCTTTCTTGTAGGCGTCGATCGCGTCGCGGATGCTCCACAGCGCGCGCCTGAACTCGTCCTCCCGGTTGCGCTGCGCGGCGATCTGCACGAGGGGCGCGGCGACCATCGCGAGCGCGGCGAGGATCGCGAGCGTGACCAGCAGTTCGATGATCGTGAAGCCCTTTTCCATCGTCGTCGGCCGGCTGCGCGGTTCAGGGCTGCTCGCGCGGCAGCCGCTGCGCTTCGCCGGTTGACTGAAGCGTCGGCGCGGGCGGCGGCAGGATCGCGATGGGCGGCGCGCTCGGCGGCTCGTTCGGCACGGATGGAGCCGATGGAGCCGATGGAGCGGGCGGCGCGGGCGGCGCGGGCAGCGGGGCTGCGGCG